>JAZOTV010000114.1:0-4636 GCA_045657815.1 Akkermansia sp. | reverse complement strand
TATGAGCGAAACAAGAATTCGTCCCGTCGACGTGGCTGAGGAGGTATCCCGCAGCTTCCTGGATTACTCCATGTCGGTGATTATCTCCCGCGCCCTGCCGGACGCCCGCGACGGTCTCAAGCCCTCCCAGCGCCGCGTGCTGTATGCCATGCACGAGCTCGGTCTGGTGCCCAGCAAGGGTACTATCACGTGTGGTAAAATCGTGGGTGACACCATCGGTAACTACCACCCGCACGGTGACCAGTCCGCCTACGGTACGCTGGTGACCATGGCACAGCCCTGGAATATGCGCGATGTGCTGGTGCAGGGGCAGGGTAACTTCGGTACGCCGGAAGGTGACCCGCCCGCCGCCATGCGATACACCGAAGCCAAGCTCAGCCATCTGGGTGTGGCCCTCATGGATGACCTGGACAAGGACACGGTGGATTTCCAGCCGAACTACGATAACCGCCTCACGGAGCCTGTGGTGTTCCCCTCAGCTTTCCCGAACCTGCTGGTGAACGGCGGCACGGGTATTGCCGTGGGTATGGCCACCAACATGGCCCCGCACAACCTGGGCGAAGTGGTGGACGGCATCTGCGCCTACATTGATAATCCCCTCATCACCGCCGAAGCTCTGCGCGCTTACATCAAGGGGCCGGACTTCCCCACCGGCGGCTATGTGCTGGGTTACAAGGGAATTGACAGCTACTTCCGCACTGGCCGAGGCAGCGTGCGCATGCGCGGTAAGATGGAGGTGGTCACCAACGAAAACGGCCGTGAGTTCATCCACATTTCCGATGTGCCCTACGGAGTGAACCGCGCTGTGCTGCAGGAGCGTATTGCTGAGCTGGTGCGTGATAAGATTATCACCGATATCGCCGGTATGCGCGACCTGACGGACTACATCGAAATCGAGCTCAAGCGCGATGCCCGTCCGCAGGTGGTCATTAACCAGCTCTACAAGCTCACCAGCATGGAGACTTCCTTCTCCGTGAACATGCTGGCCATTCACGAGGGCCGCCCGAAGGTGCTCACCATGAAGGATGCCATTAACTTCTACGTGGAGCACCGCCGCGAGGTGGTGGTGCGCCGCACGAAGTTCCTGCTCCGCAAGGCTGAGGACCGCGCCGAGGTGCTGGAGGCCTACCTCATCGCCCTGGCGAACATGGATGAGTTCATCCGCATCATCCGCGACTCGAAGAACCGCGAGGACGCCCGCAACCGACTGATGCAGTTCAGCTTCCCCGTGGAGCTCGCCAAGGGACTCGGTATCCTCATCCACAGCCAGCCCTCCGTGCAGGGTGACAAGTACATCTTCACCGAGCGCCAGGTGAATGCCATTCTTGAACTGCGTCTCTACCAGCTTACTGCTCTGGAAAACGATAAGATTTCCGATGAGTACAAGAAGCTGCTGGAGCTCATTGAGGACTATCTGGACATTCTGGCCAATGAGAGCCGCGTGCTCGGCATTGTGAAGGATGAGCTGCGCGCCATCAAGGAGAAGTACGCTACCCCGCGTATGACCCACATCATTCCCTTCGAGGGCGACATGGCCATTGAGGACCTTATCCCCAATGACTCCATGATTGTGACCATATCCCACAGCGGCTACATCAAGCGCACTAACTCCGATGAGTACCGCCTGCAGGCCCGCGGCGGCAAGGGTATCAAGGCCGCCACAACCAAGAGCAAGAAGGATGCCAATGACTTTGTGGAGCACCTCTTTGCTGCCCAGAATCACGATTACATCATGTTCTTCACGAACACCGGCCGAGTGTACGTGGAGCGTGTGTACGAGATTGATGAGGCCGCCCGCAGTGCACAGGGCCGTTCTATCAAGAACCTGCTGGATATGCAGGCCGATGAGCGCATTGCCGCCATCTTGCGTCTGGAGCGCCGCGTGAGCGAGGATGGTAAGGATATCACCTTCGCCGAGGATTCCGGCAACGTGGTGTTCGCCACCAAGGACGGCACGGTGAAGAAGACTGCGCTCAATGACTTCGTGAACTACCGCAAGGCCGGTATCATCGCCATTAACCTGGAGGAAGGTAACTCCCTGGTGAACGCTGCCCTTACCTCCGGCAGCGATGAGGTGGTGCTCGTCACGCACGATGGCATGAGCATCCGCTTCAAGGAAGAGGATATGCGCACGCAGGGCCGCAACACCATCGGTGTGCGCGGTATCAAGCTGCGCGAGGGCGACTATGTGGTGGCCCTGGCCGTGGTGCAGGATGATGCCCACCTCCTCGTGGTTTCCGAGAACGGCCTTGGCAAGCGCACGGTGTTCGATGAATATCGCCCGCAGACCCGTGGTGGTATCGGTATCAAGACCATGAACTGCACGGATAAGACCGGCCGCGTGGTGTCTGCCACCACCGTGACCGATGCCGATGAGCTCATGATCATGACCTCCGGCGGTCAGTCTGTCCGCATGAATGTGAACACCATCCGCGAGACCGGCCGCGCTGCCCAGGGCGTGAAACTCATCACCCTCGACGGCAAGGAGTGCATTCAGGAAATCACCCTCGTCATCCCCGATGACGATGAGGACGATGCCCCTGAGACCGAGGATGCCGAATCCTCCTCCACCGATGAAGCCGGCGCTCCCCAGGAGTAAAGCCTCATACGCTTCATAAATAACTCATAAGTTTCACCCCACCTTGCCATTTCCGGCAGGTGGGGTGAAGTGCTTTCCTGAGCCCTTGACAGGACAGACGGGCGCGGGTAGAATGATGCCCATGAAGAAGTGGGTAACGGTTTCCGCTGTATTGGCCTGCCTGGGGCTGACCGGGTGCTTGCAGACGGCGCAGCAGTGTATGGTGGCTGAGCTTGTGGAAAGAGTGCCGGATTTTGACGCAGAGGCCCGCTACGCTGCGTATCTGGCAGACCACGGGAACTCTGCCCGGCAGCTGCGAGAGGCAGCGTCAGAGGCGGCTTCAATGCGTATTTACATCCACGGGTACGGGGATGTGAAGGAATATCTGCCGCTGACGGAGGATGAGGTGCAGGCGGTGAAGACTCTTCTGGCCGGGGTGGAGAACACGCCGCCGTATGGTTTCGAGCTGTGGCTGGAGATGGAATATGATTTGCATCTGGGACCGCAGCCGGCGCCGCCGCCTTACTGGGATTGCCTGGAGTTTGTGTCGGCCCAGGGTGAGGTGCTGCATTCGTTCTACGGATATGATGGGAGGATGGGGGATACCTCATGGTCAGAAGAGTATCGCCTGAACAGGTATTCGCCCTCCTACATGCTGCCGGGAGATGGGGCTGTACGCTGGAAATCACTTCCTTTCATGAAGCGGGCCTCTGACAGGATGGCGGAACTGTATCAGAGCCTCCGGGAGAGCAGGTCTGGGAGTTGACGATTGAACAATCCGGCGGGTAAGGCTTGCGGAACGGAAGATATGAAGAAGCCCCGGTTCTGGAGAAACCGGGGCGGGAGAGAAAATGTGAATCAGCGGTCATTCTTCTGCCTGCTGCGGAGCCTTCTTTCTGGCGTAGCGGGCGAGAACGGTCATGCCGCCCTTGTAGTAGGGGTGCACAAAGTCTACCTTTTCCTGGCGGGCAGGAGTGATGGACATACAGCCGCCGACGAGGTCGGCCTTGCCATTCTGCAGGGCCGTGAGGAGGTCTGCAAAGTTCATGAAGACATATTCCACCTTCATGTTGAGCTCATAGGCAACGCGGTTGATGACCTCGATATCCATGCCCAGCAGTTCGTTGTAGGCCTGGTAGGCCATGGGAACCTGGGTGGGGTCGGTGGCGTAGCGGATGGTGCCGGCGCTGCCATCGTAATCCTCCTTGTGGGTCCATTCGGTGATGTGGCGGTTCTGGTCGATGGATTTGCACCATTTATCCTTGAATTTGTCCAGCTCGCCGTTCTGCTCCAGCTGCTGGATGACGGCGCTGATGCGGGCATTCAGCGGATCGCCCTTGCGCGTGGCAAAAGAGTAGTTGTCATCCGCATAGGTGAAGGCGACATAGAGCTCTTCCGGGTAATAGGCGGCCCAGAGCTGGGCAATGGGTTCGTCTTCCAGCACGGCATCAATCTTGCCCTCGCGCAGTGACTGCACAATGACGCGGATGTAGTCATTCGGCTTGTATTCGGCAATGGCCGGCTGCATGGATTTCAGCACATCAGGGAACATACTGCCGGTCAGATAGGAGACCCGCTTGCCTGCCAGGTCTGCGATGGTGTGGATTTCTGTCTGCTGCTCTTTGTTCTGATCGCAGCAGCTGCTCAGGTACACGAGTGAGACCAGGCTGAACAGTATAGAAGAGAAAAGAGTTTTGAAATTTAACATACGCCGCTCATTTTAGCGGCTCGGGGATGGGAAGTCAAACGGTTTCTGTGCAATCAGGAAGGCTATATAAGTGTTTCAGCGATTTTGGCAGCGGCAGGCTTTAGAAATTGCGTGAGTTCGCACATGTGTCCCAAAGACTTGACAATTGACTGCATTATCAACACCGTTTTGGAGCCTGCCCCCTCCTTATGCGCTAAATGGCGACTTGTGGGGCTGGCGAAGCCAGCGGAATTTTGAGCCCACGAAGTGGGTGAAAGATAGAAGGCCGGGGTAAGAGCGCGTCAGCGCTCGCAGCCCCGGCTAGGCTAAAAAAGTTTCAGAGCCCGCGGAGCGGGTGACAGAGCGGTGGC
>JAZOTV010000113.1:0-5399 GCA_045657815.1 Akkermansia sp. | reverse complement strand
ACTGCCACGGCTTGCCGATTGAGGCTAAGGTGGTGAAGGAGTTCCAGGGCTTGGAGCCCGCAGAGATTCGCCGCCGCTGCACGGAGTTCGCACTGGGCTACATTGACCAGCAGCGCGCCTCTTTCCGCCGCTTGGGCGTGTTCGGTGACTGGTTCAACCCGTACATCACCATGCTGCCCAAGTATGAGGCAGGCATTCTGCGCGTGTTCGCCAAGTTGGTGGGCAGTGGCGCCGTGTACCAGTCCATGAAGCCCGTGCAGTGGAGCTATGCTCACCACACCGCCCTGGCAGAGGCTGAGGTGGAGTACATGGAGGACACCTCTACCGCCGTATACGTGGGCTTCAAGATGGATGGCGCCGTGGCAGGCGTAGAGGATTGCGAGATGGTCATCTGGACGACCACGCCGTGGACCCTGCCGAGCAACCTCGCCATTGCCCTCAACCCGGATTTCACCTACGTCATCGGCCGCTACGCGAAGGATGGCGAGGAGCGCCGCTTCATCATCGTGCGCGAGCTCATCGAGACCTTCACCGCCAAGACCGGCTGGGAGCTGCAGGAGCAGCTTGCCACCTTTGTGGGCAGTGAGGTAGAGAAGCGCACCGCCCGCCACCCCTTCCTGGACCGCGAGTCCCTCATCATCAACGCCGCATACGTCACAACGGATGCCGGTACGGGTGCCGTACACATTGCCCCCGGCCACGGTGCGGATGACTACATTGCCGGCATGGCCTATGGTCTGCCTGTGCTCTCCCCCGTGGACGATGACGGCAACTACACCGCCGAATGCGGCCTGCCCCACCTGGTCGGCAAGCACGTATTCCAGAGCAACGAGGACATCATCACCCTGCTGGTGGAAGGCAACCGCCTGCTGGCCCGCGAGGAATTCACCCACCAGTACCCGCACTGCTGGCGCTCCAAGACCCCCATCATCTTCCGCGCCGTGAAGCAGTTCTTCATCAGCATGGAGAAGCTGCGTCCCGTGGCACTGGAGCAGATTGACAAGACCGAATGGATGCCCGCCTGGGGCCGCAACCGCATTTACAGCACCGTGGAAGCCCGCCCGGACTGGTGCATCTCCCGCCAGCGCACCTGGGGTGTGCCGCTGCCCGTGTTCTTCGATGAGAACGACCAGCCCGTGCTGGATGCCGCCATCGTGAACAAGGTGGCCGACCTCGTGGCCGAGCACGGCACCAACATCTGGTTCGAGCTCACCAGCGAACAGCTGTGCGAGAAGCTGGGCCTGCCCACCAACCTCAAGAAGGGCAAGGATACCCTCGACGTGTGGATTGACTCCGGCTGCTCTCACGTGGCCGTGCTGGAGCGCCACCCCGAGCTCTGCGCCCCCTGCGATGTGTATCTGGAAGCCACAGACCAGCACCGCGGCTGGTTCCAGAGCTCCCTCATGCTCTCCTGCGCCTGGCGCAACGCTGCACCTTACAAGAAGGTGCTCACCCACGCCTTCGTGGTGAACCAGGACCGCTCCAAGCTTTCCAAGAGCGCCCAGGGCACCTACACCAAGCCCACCAATGCCAAGTACTTCTATGAGAAGTACGGCGCAGACATTGTGCGCCTGTGGGTAAGCAGCGTGGACTGGCAGAACGAGGTTCCCTTCGGTGAGGACCTGTTCAAGCAGATTACCGACCCCTACCGCCGCCTGCGCAACACCCTGCGCATTCTGCTGGCCAACCTGAAGGGCTACAACGGCGAAAAGCCGGAGAAGCTGGATGCCACCGATGCCTGGATTCTCGAGCGCACCAACACCCTCATCCGCGAAGTGCGCGCCGCCTACGAGGGCTACGAGTTCCGCAAGGTGTTCATGGCTATCAACCAGTTCTGCACCAATGACCTCTCTGCCCTGTACATCGACATGACCAAGGACAGCCTGTACTGCGATGCCGCTGACTCCCCGCACCGCATCAGCAAGCAGTTTGCCATTGCCCGCGTGTTCGATGTGCTGGTGAAACTGCTGGCCCCCGTGCTGGCCTACACCTGCGACGAGGCCTGGGAGCACGCCGGCAACGCCGGTTCCGTGCACGAACAGGACTTCCCCACCGCTGATGCTGCCTTCGATGCCGGTCTCACCGCCACCTTCGACCGCCTGCAGCAGATCAAGAGCGTGATTCAGGTAGCCATCGAGGCCCAGATCAAGGCCAAAGCCTTCAAGAAGAACAACGAGGCCGCCGTTTCCCTCTCCGTGCCCTCCACGGAGGATGCCGCCGTGCTCGCCCTGCTGCAGGACAAGCAGTTCGCCAAGGAGTTCTTCATCGTGGCCGACCTGGAGGTAAGCACCGGCGCTGAGCTGGCCGCCACCGCCGCCATGACCCCGCACGCCATGTGCCCCCGCTGCCGCCGCTACGAGCCCGCCGTGAATGAGGATGGTCTCTGCGAACGCTGCGCCGCCGTCATGGCCTGAATCTGAACCAACATTCAACCAGCGGGACAGGCGCACTTCCACCATGGAAGCGCGCCTGTCCTTATCAAAACACTTTCACCACCATGCCCCGCCGCGTATCCCTCTGGCTCATCATCCTCATCATTTTGCTCGTTGCCCTGGACCAAATCACCAAATGGGCCATTGTGCTGAACTTCCCCTACAACTGGGTGCAGTCCTACGGCACTAAGGTTATCCCCGTCATCAGCGGGAGTGATTTCATGAACTTCTGCCTCGTGCGCGTGCATAACACCGGCGTGGCCTTCGGCACAGGACATGGCACCGTGTGGGCTCCCTTCGTGTTCCTCTGCATCCAGGTGGTGGCGCTGGTGTGGTTCTACCGTCTGTTCCGCAAGGGCTTTTTCTCCACCCGTGGTCTGCGCGTAGCCTGGGCTCTCATCACCACAGGCATCATCGGCAACATGACCGACCGCCTCCTGCAGGGCTTCTTCATCCCCGGTGCAGAGGACAAAGGCTTCTTCACCAACCTCATGAGCGGCTACGTGGTGGACTTCCTGGACTTCTCCTTCCCCTGGATTAAAACGGAGATGTTCCCCTATGGCTACCACTGGCCGTCCTTCAACGTGGCAGACTCCTGCGTGTGCATTGCCGCAGCGCTCTTCATCATCTCCAGCTTCTTCGTGAAGAATGAGGAGCCGAAAAAAGACTAAGCATCATGAAAAAGATTCTTCTCCCCCTGCTCTGCACCCTGCCCGCCCTGGCGGCATTCAAGGCCCCCACTCAGGTGGTGCCGCTTAAGTTCGGGCAGAAACAGGCCACGGTTGTCTTTGAAACCACCGGGGAAGAAATTGAGGAAGCAGAGCCGCACTGCGACTGCACCAAGGTACAGGTAAAGGGTACCAGACTCACCGCTGTGGTAGACACCCACACCTTTGACCAGGATGTGGAAAAAACAATCGCCGCCGAAACAGCCGATGGCAAGGAGGTGACCCTGCGCATGCAATTCCGCGTGCCGCAGGCAATCCGGCTTTCCGCCCGCAGCCTGGTGTGGAAGCGCGGCGCCGCCCCCACCCCGCAAGTGCTGCGCATCACTCTGCCCAAGGGGTCTCCCATCACCCATATTGCGGATGCCGCCCTGAGCGGCGATGCCTTTGACTACGCCCCCAAGACCGTGAAGCGCGGCCAGGAATACACCGTCACCATCACCCCCCGCAGCACCGACAAAGCCGCGCTGAATCGCCTGGTACTCACCACCGATTCCACCGATCCCCGCTACCACCGCCGGATTATCTACCTGCAGGTGAAGAAATAAGAACACACCCAGCCCCTTATGTCCCGGAGCATTGGTAAAATCATTCCTGCTCACCTGCAAGGCCGGTTGAGCTCCACCCTGGTTCTTTGCCTCATGGTGGTGGCGGGAGTGTACAGCACCGGAAACGCGCTGCACAGCAGCAAAGCCCGGTACGAATCCCAGCTGGCAAGCGGACTTTCTGCCCGCGGGGCAGATATCCGGCGTTTTCACCAGTCAGGCACCGGGGCGCTCATTGCCCACGGTGGCGGCATAGGGCCGCACCTTTACGCCAACTCAGCCGAGGCCGTAAGCGGAGCACTGGCCAGGGGCTTCACCTTTATTGAACTGGATCTGCTCAAAACCAGGGACAATCACCTGCTGGCAGCGCATGACTGGGGGACTTTCTGCGAACTGACCGGAACAGATACTCCGCCCGATTCCCTGCAGGCGGCCCTGCAGCTGCACATAGCAGGAAATCAGCGCCCGCTGAGTGGAGACATGATTAACAACATCATGCAGCAACACCCGGAGATGATTCTTGTAACCGATAAAATCTCCGATTTTGAGCTCCTCCTGCAGGAGATTCCCCACCCGGAACGCATGATAGTGGAAGTATTCTCACCGCAGGATTACGTGCGGGCGCTGAACTCAGGCATCCTCTATCCGGCTTTCTGCGTTTCTCACAGCATCGCACTTCAGCAGGCCGTTGAGCACCGGTACCCGATTATCACCATCTCTGTGGAGCTTTTCCTGCAACACCCCGATACCATGCGCAAACTTCACCAGGAGCAGGTCTGCATCATGGTCTACGGAACAGAAAGTCTGGATGCCGAACAATTCATCCGCGAACACGCCGGCACCAGTGCCAGCATGATTTACACCAGCACCATCTCGCCCGACAAGCTCCCATAACACCTCCGCCAACATGCAGCACGCCGCTTCCCCACGCATCAGCAACCAGTTCGCAGGCATCGTCCTTCTGGGCGTGCTGGCGGCTGCTTTCAGCCTGTGGAGCCTGGATCATGTGGTGAAATCTGCCGCCATTTACCTGCAAGGCTCGCTATTTCTATTCTTTATGCTGGTGCTGGGGCAACGCAGCCGCATAGTGGCCTATGCCCTGCTGCCTGCTATCCTGTGCGGGTGGTTCAGTTACGACGGGCTCTACGATGTGGCAGGCGGCATCCTGCATGACAACTGCCTCCATGCCCCTCTGACCACAGCCGCCTTCCACCAGCACTACCTGCGGCTCACCTATGATATTCCCGTGGCAGCCGTTCTGCTCATCCTCCTGAAAGGAGGCCTGATATACGGAGCCATCTATGCCACCCGGCGGCATCTGGCCCCCATCACCCTTTTCACCGCCAATGGCACCTGGCTCATCGCCGGCGCATACATCATCCTGTCCCTGGTTCTGCTGCCTCTGGGTATCTTCACCCACTTCACCTCATGAGCCGCATTACCCGAGAAACCGCCGATGGCATGCGGTGGATGCTGCTGCAGAAATGCACCCTGCAGCCAGTCACACTGGTATACAGCATGGTGCTGGCGCGTCTGCTGAGCAAGGAGGAAATGGGGCCCATGGGGCTCACCGCCATCTTTTTCACCGCCGCGGGCACCCTGGCCGCCGGCGGATTCGGCAGCGCACTCATCCGCAAGCAGAACTACAGCAAGGAAGAAGCAGACACGATGTTCTGGTTCAACCTGGGCATGGGGCT
>JAZOTV010000112.1:0-2091 GCA_045657815.1 Akkermansia sp. | reverse complement strand
CGCGAGAATATGACCATAGCCGCCGTGGTGCGATGCAACGAGATGGCTCTGCCTACGGGTATGGAGCTTCGCACGCGCATCCGCAAGATTTATGATACCATGGACAAGGCGATTGAGCGCGGCGTGAAGACCATGGGCGTGCTGCCCGGTGGGCTCAAACTGCCCCGCCGCGCCCCGCGCATCTACCGCCGCCTGGCGGAAATGTTCCGCGAGAATACGCAGGATGCCCTCACCATCATCGACTGGATTAACCTGTGGGCTTTCGCTGTATCCGAAGAAAATGCCGCGGGTGGCCGCGTGGTGACGGCTCCGACCATGGGCAGTGCCGGTGTGCTGCCTGCGGTGCTGCGCTATTTCGAACGCTTCGGTCGCAAGGATGCCACGGTGGGGCGTGAGCATGGTATTGAGATTTTCCTGCTCACCGCGTCGGCCATCTGTTCCCTGTATCGGGCCAAGGCTTCTATTTCCGGTGCTGAGGTTGGCTGCCAGGGTGAGGTGGGCGTGGCCTGCTCCATGGCGGCTGCCGGGCTTACCGCTGCCATGGGTGGCACAAATGAACAGGTGGCCAATGCTGCCGAAATTGCCATGGAGCATAATCTGGGCCTTACCTGCGACCCGGTCTGCGGGCTGGTGCAGGTGCCCTGCATTGAGCGCAATGCCATTGGCGCGGTGAAGGCTGTGAATGCGGCCCGCCTGGCCCTGCGTGGCGATGGTACCCACTTCGTGAGCCTGGATAGCGTGATTGCCACCATGAACGAAACTGGCCGCGCTCTGGCGGCCGGGTATCGTGAAACGGCGCTGGCGGGTCTGGCCACCAATGCCCTGACTTGTTGAGTGCGGATTCTTATCAGATGCCCTCGCGGTCCAGCAGGGCGGTGTAGAGCTTTTCGGTGGCTGCATCAAAAATGCGCGCCTCTTCCTCGCTGAGCACTGCTTTCAGCTCATCAATGGCTTTCTGCTGGGCTTTCTCGATGGAGGCGGCCAGCGTGAGGAAGGATTGCGAGATGGTGACCAGCACGGCGCGGCGATCGGTAGCTCCCTGGTGACGCTCCACCATGCCCTGGCTCATCAGACTGTCCACCATGTGCGAAGCGGCGGAGGGCGACATCCCTACGCGCTCTGCCAGCACACTCATGGGAATGCCCTCGCTGTGGCTGTGGGTGAAGCGGCGTATGTTTGCCAGAACGGCACACTGGCGCACGCTCAGTTTGTACAGTTTCTTCCGCAGCGCGTCGGTCATGGTCATAGCCCCGGCTCGGCTGATGTAATCAACAACGGAGCGCAGCTTGTCGACATGCGAAATTTCCTCGTGTGTATCCGGCATGATGGTACTTTAACATGCCCAGGGAGCCTTTGTCAATATAATCTCCTATATTTGAAAAGTAAAAACTTTGAAAACTTCAAATAAAAATCTTGACCTGCTTTCCGGCGGGTGCTAGAATGCCCCTGCAACTGCTATGAACAAACACCGCTATATTACCCGATATGAAGGAACAAAAGGGGCCCGGAATTCATTCTGTGGCTGGCGACTTTGTATTACCCGTCAGAAAGTGACTTATGTACGGTACTTCACTGACCGCGAATGCGGAGGGAAGGAAGATGCTCTGGAGGCGGCGCTGAGCGTCAGAGACTCTATGCTGCAAGAAATGGAGCAGGGCATAGCTTTTGAACAAATTGCCACCCGACATCGCAAGGGCGCGGTCTGATTTGTCTGGGTGACGCTGCAGTGCTGCCGTATTGTCCGGAATTTTTTGATGCTCGTTCTCATCGTTTACCAGCAGTCAGATGGTGATTTGCAGGGGGATGCCCCGTCAGGGGAGTGAGGAGTCCTTTACATCTCACCCCATCAATTCAGAACGAGGCAGCTATGTCTCTGATGCCCCGAAGCATCAGCGGAGCCTGAGCGAAAATGCACCGCGAGAGACGGCGTCCCGGGGCGGAAAAATTCAGGCAAAAGGCTTGACTTGAGGGCCGGCTCTGGTATACTCGCCGGGTCATTGTGAAGCATGCTTCATAAATAATGAAGGCGATGAGATTACCGAAAGAGAAGCACCCCATTTTTCTGATGAAGATGGTGAGTGACCGGGCTGA
>JAZOTV010000111.1:0-4396 GCA_045657815.1 Akkermansia sp. | reverse complement strand
CCCAGGCCGATAACACCCACAACAACCACGCAGAACACAATCATTTCCCACAGGGGAAGCGCATCCTGCGCCGCAGCAGCGCCGGCGGCCTCCTGGGCCATCGCGGTGCCGCTCATGAGCGCCAGAGCGCTCAGCATTGTCAGCATATGTTTCATAAGTTATTCAGTTGATTAAGCTTGATAAAGCACGCGGGCACCTTCGCCCGGACGGGTGATGAGGTAATCGGTCTCGATACCCAGGGCATTGCGATAAGCCTCAAGCATCTCCTCAGCCACCTGCTGCACGGCCTCGCTCTTAACAAGAGCCACGATGCAGCCGCCGAAACCGCCACCCGTCATGCGGGCGCCGTACACAGCGGAAGCGGAGGGAATCGTGTCGGCCAGGGATACCAGGGTGTCCACCTCGCCGCAGGAAACCTCGAAGTCATCCTTCAGGGAGGCGTGGGAAGCGCGCATGGCCACACCGGCGGAGTCCCAATCGGCCTTCTGCACAGCATCAGCAAAAGCAGCTACTCGCAGGTTCTCGCCAATGACGTGGCGGGCACGGCGGTAGCACAGGTCGCCCAGCTCGGTCTTCTTCTCTTCCAGCATCTCCAGGGTAGCCTCGCGCAGAGAGGGAACGCCCAGAACAGCGCAGGCATCCTCACAGTTCTTGCGGCGGGCGGCATAGCCACCATCGGCCAGAGAATGCTTCACTGCGGAGTCAATCACCAGCACACTCACAGCGGGATCCATCATGGGGATAAGCTTGTAGGAGAGGTCCTTGCAGTCCAGCATGAGGGCGTGGTCCTTGCGGCCATTGGCGGAGATAAACTGGTCCATGATGCCGCAGGGCACGTTCACGAGCTCATGCTCCGTACCCTGACCGATGAGGGCGCGCTCCGTGGGAGTTACCTCAGCACCGCAGAGGGCAGCCAGCGCCGTGCAGGCAGACACCTCAAAGGCTGCACTGGAGGAAAGGCCACCACCGCGCGGCACGTTGGAATCAATCAGCATATCCACCGCCGGCACCTTGATACCGCGGCGTTCCAGCATGCAGATGACACCACGCACATAGTTGCTCCAGAAGGGCTCACCAGGCTTGGTCACATCGGCCGGGTCAATCTCAATCATGGTCTCACCCAGGGCGCCAATCCAGCGGTGCTTACCGGTGGGAGACAGGGCGACGGCCACAACATTGATATTGTTGAGCGCCATCGGCAGCACAAAACCACTATTGTAATCGGTATGCTCACCGATGAGGTTCACGCGGCCGGGAGAGGCGGCGACAACCGTAGGCTTGTGTCCGAAGTACTGCTCAAAGTACGGGGAAATCGTTTCTGCACTTATTTCGCGTTGCTCTAAGTCCATAGCGCAATATGTTTACCATATTACGCGCGCGTTGTAAATCCAAAAATCCCGCCCGTGTCTGAGGATGCCTCAAAAAGAAACCTGCGGCACCGGAAGCGGCACCGCAGGTTTTTGTTCTGGCAACTATTTTACCACTTATACTGTTCAACGGCCATTTTCATCTCACGCACAGCCTCTGTAAGACCGGTGAAAATAGCGCGGCAGATGATGGTGTGGCCGATATTGAGCTCGGTGAGATGAGGCACCACTGACAGGTCGGCCAGATTGGCCACCTGAATGCCATGACCAGCGTGCACCTCAAGACCGAGAGAATGCGCCAGCTCTGCAGCCGCCACCAGGCGGGCGGTCTCAGCAGCGCGTTCCTCGCCAAGCGTGTTGGCGAAGCGACCGGTGTGCAGCTCAATCATGGGAGCCCCCACCGCCGCACTGGCCTGCACCTGTGCGGCATCAGGGTCAATGAACATGCTCACCTTGCTGCCATTTTCCAGCAGAGCAGCCACCAGCGGGCGCAGTTCCTCCATGTGGCCGGCCACATCCAGGCCGCCCTCCGTGGTGATTTCCTCGCGACGCTCCGGCACCAGACACACAAAATCCGGCTTGAGACGCAGGGCGAACTCAAGCATAGCCGGAGTGGCCCCCATTTCCAGATTCAGCGGCAGGTTCACCTCACGGCGCACAGCAAAAGCATCGGCATCCTGCATGTGACGCCGGTCCTCTCGCACATGAAGAGTAATGGAATCGGCCCCGCCCTCCTGAGCCGCCCTGGCAGCAGCCACAATATCGGGCTCCACGTTGTGAGAGTCGAGCATGGTGGCATAGCGGGCCTGGCGCAGGGTTGCCACGTGGTCAATATTTACACCGAGATGCATAAAATTAAGAGTTACAAGTGAAGAAAACTGTTGAAAAAAGAACCCCGGCCCTGCCCTTGCAGAACCGGGGATTCTGAAATCTGCTGCTTTAGTGCAGGAAGTGGCGGGCACCGGTGAACACCATGGCGATACCGGCGGCATCAGCAGCGGCAATCACCTCTTCGTCACGAATGGAGCCACCCGGCTGGATGCAGGCGGTGGCACCAGCATCGATGGCGGTCTGCAGACCGTCTGCGAAGGGGAACAGACCGTCGGAGGCAATCACGCTGCCCTTAAGATCAAGCCCGGCCTGACCGGCCTTCCATACCGCAATCTTGGCGGAGTCCACGCGGCTCATCTGGCCGGCGCCGATACCCAGGGTGCCGTTCTTGTTGGTGAACACGATGGCGTTGGAGTGCACCTGCTTGCAGACGCGCCAGGCAAAGCGCATGGCCTCCAGCTCCTCAGCCGTGGGAACACGCTTGGTCACCACCTTGGCTTCCAGATTATCCAGACCCATCACCTCGTCATCACGCTTCACAGTCATGAGACCGCCGGGAGCCGTGCGTACCATGGGCACCTTGCAGAACTCGCGCCAGGCATCCATATCGATGCGCATGATGCGGCAGTTCTTCTTCTTGGTGAGAATGGCGCGGGCCTCGGGTTCGAAATCCGGAGCAATGATGACATCCGTGAAGATGGCACCCACGATGCGGGCAAGAGCCTCGGTCATCGGGCGGTTCATCACGATAACACCGCCGAAGGGAGCCTGCGTATCGGTCTGGTAAGCGCGCTTCCAAGCCTCTACCAGGTCTTCATCGTCCTGACCCACACCACAGGGGTTGGTGTGCTTCAGAATAGCCACCGTGGGGCGGCGGAAGTTCATGATAAGGGAAGCAGCGGCATCCAGGTCCAGAATGTTGGTGTAGGAAAGTTCCTTACCCTGCAGCTGGGTGAAGATGGAATCGAAGTTACCATACATCACGCTGGGCTGGTGGGGGTTATCGCCATAACGCAGGGTCTGGTTGAAAGGCAGAGACACCGTGAAGTTGTTCTTGGTGCTATCCTCGGCGCGGTGCCCCAGATAGTTGGAGATGGCGGTATCGTAAGCAGAAGTGCGCATGAACACCTTCACAGCCAGCTTCTCACGGGTCTTCAGCGTGGTGTTACCCTGGTGGTTCTCCATTTCCTCCAGCACGGTATCATAGTCGGCGGGGTCGGAAACAACCGTCACAGAGGAGTAGTTCTTGGCAGCGGAGCGCAGCATGGAGGGGCCGCCGATGTCAATCTTCTCGATGGCCTCAGCCAGGGTCACGCCTTCCTTGGCCACGGTTTCCTCAAAGGGATACAGATTCACGCAAACCAGGTCAATGGTGGGGATATTGTTATCCTTAGCCTGCTGCTGGTGTTCCTCCAGGTCGCGGCGCTGAAGCAGGCCGCCGTGCACCTTGGGATGCAGGGTCTTCACGCGACCATCGAACAGCTCAGGAGCGCCCGTGTAGTCAGAAATCTCGGTAACCGGCAGGCCCAGTTCCTGCAGGTAGCGGCATGTGCCACCCGTGGAAATAAGCTGAACATTCTGGGCGGCAAGGCCCTTGGCAAACTTATCAAGCCCGGTCTTGTCCGAAACGGAAAGCAGGGCGCGCTGAATTCGTGTTGTTTCCATGATTAATTCTGGTTGCTCCGCGAAAGCGGCGGCGTAAGGTACAACGTTCCAGCCTAAAAAGCAAGTCCAAAATCGCATGCTGAGGGAAGTTTCCGGTATTTTTGCACCCCCGCCTTACGAAATCTCATTGACTTCACAGGACGCTTGGGGCATAATGTTCACATCGAAACAACTTTCACCATGTCCTTCAACATCCAGAACGTAGTTATCGGCGGGCAGGATCCCTTCTTCCTGCTCGGGCCCTGCTCTCTTGAAAATGAGGCCTTTGCCTGGGAAATGGCAACTGCCATCAAGGAAATCTGCACCAAGCTCGGCGTGCAGTTCATCTTCAAGGCTTCCTACGACAAAGCCAACCGCACCAGCGTGAAGAGCTTCCGCGGCCCCGGCATCGAGGAAGGCTGCCGCATCCTCGCAGAAATCGGCAAGGAACTTCAGTGCCCGGTGGTAACAGATGTGCACACTGAACAGCAGGCTGAATATGCTGCCCAGTATGTGGATCTTCTCCAGGTTCCCGCCTTCCTGAGCCGCCAGAG
>JAZOTV010000110.1:0-4226 GCA_045657815.1 Akkermansia sp. | reverse complement strand
TACCGATTTGCTGCATCCTGGAGCAGATTGCATCCGGGTAGGTACACTATGGATACACCACCGGCGTCAAGGATCTGCTAGTTTTGAATACAGTCAGGAGTGGCTGAATCACCCACACAGCTATGAGCTGGAGCCTATGCTGCCGCTGGGACGAGGAAAATACCATACCGCCCCGGGACAAGTACTGTTTGGTAGCATGAGCGACAGTGCTCCGGACAGATGGGGACGCCGTCTGATTCAGCAGGCACATCGCAAAGGTCTGCCGGGATATCCGGCTGTGAATGGAGCCTTGGGTGAGCAGCACTTCCTTCTTGGAGTGAACGACATGGCCCGCATGGGTGCCCTGCGTTATTCTACTGATGGAGGTACTACTTTCCTGCACACGGATGAGGGCGCCAGCATTCCGCCGATTATTGATTTGCTTCCGTTGCATCATGCAGCGGAACACCTTTGCCGCGACACCGCAACACCGGCGGAATTACGCATGCTGTTGAATCCCGGTTCTTCTCTGGGTGGTGCATGGCCCAAGGCTAGCGTAAAGGATGAGCAAGGCAACCTCTATATGGCCAAGTTCAGCAACTCCCAGCAGGAATACGACGTAGTAGCATGGGAGGCTGTTGCCATGACAATCGCAGCCAAAGCCGGGATTAGAGTTCCGGAGTTCAGTCTCAAACGCCCGGCACGAGGTAAGAGTGTATTTCTGAGTCGCCGCTTTGATCGCAGTCCCAGAGGTACACGTCTGCCTTACATATCCGCTATGACGATGCTGCAAGCAAAGGACGGGGAGATTCACTCTTACGCAGAGCTGGCGGAATATATGAGCCAGTATACAGCAAATCCCCGGGCAGACCTGAAAGAACTTTGGTGCCGCATAGCGCTGAGCATCATGGTGACCAATGTGGATGATCATCCTCGGAATCATGGTTTCCTTCGTCTGGAACGTAAGGGGTGGCAACTTGCACCGCTGTTTGATGTCAACCCCACTCCGGAGCATGTCAAGGGCCATACTCTTTCCATGGATATCGTGGATGGAGATAATACAGCTTCACTCAAATTACTCTGTGATCACGCGGATGTTTTTTATTTACGCCCCAGGGAGGCAAAGGAGTTACTTGTTCCTATAGCCCGGGCTGTATCAGGCTGGCGAAGCATTGCAACGAATATGGGAATCCCGGCAGCGCAACAAGAGGAAATGTCAGGAGCCTTTAATCATGCAGCCGGGTATAATTCGGTGCTTAAGCCATAAAGCAGTTTGTTTTCTCGATGTGATTTTCCGATTCTTAACTGGGGATATAATAAAAATGAGAGGATTATTTGCCGGAATGAGGCTTTAATGCCGAGGTCATCAAGCGCCGGCGACCAGAGCCATTTCCTGTCTGTGACCTTGTACAGGTACACGTATTCGATGTACCCGCCTTCCGAACGAAGGGACTTCTCGTACTCATCATTTTGGACGTTGCCAGTTGTGCTGATTTCTTTGCCCTGGTTACTGGTGAATCAGACGTATTTCCTCAGAACGGAAGCGATGCCTAAGTTCCTGTATATATTGTTTTTTTATTGACTGATGGTCGCTTTATGGTATGATGAGGACGCCGGTTAGTCATTACGCTGATGTAATGAAGTTTCCGCATTCAACCTCAAGAAAATTACCGATATGAAAAAGAATCTACTTCTGGCATTAGCACTTGCTGCTCCTGCAATGGCTGGCGTTTCTGCTCCTCTGGCAGTAGCTCCCAATCCTGAGAATATGCCCGCTCCTGCTCCGGTGGTATCTCCCTGGTCCATGGAAATCGGGGCTGTCTATCGTTGGGCCAATGATGGTATTTATGAGAACACCTTCGACGTAAATGTGTGGGGCGTTGACCTGACCGCCATTTACAAGATTAACGATAACCACTCCGTCAATGTGCGCCTCGGATACAATACGGGAGATAAGAGCAAGACGATTGTCGATGCATACACGACACCAAACGGGACCTTCAGCAGAGAGTATGCTTACGATGTTGACGTCCGCAGCTTCTATATCATGCCCGGCTACCGCTACACTGACGCCATTACGGAAAACGTATCCTGGTACGCCGGTGCCAATATCGGCATCGCCAATACTAAGGTGGAGTGTGATTGCAGCCTGAGCGAGTACTATGATTTCATCGGCAGCGACTCCTTGTCTGCGGATAAGTGGGGCCTTGCCGTTTCTGCTGAACTGGGGCTTCAGTACCACATCAGCGAATCTGTGTATCTCTACGGCGCCTACCAGTACTGGATGAGCACGGCACGTCCGAGCGACCAGGGCGCTAAGGCAGAGTCTCAGGACTATCATTCTGTGACCGCCGGCGTTGGTATCAACTTCTGATAATACCAATTAACCGTATATCAACCGGGGCACTGCCGCATCAACGGCAGTGCCCTGCTATTATGGGAAGTACCTGGTTGACAAAGGATAAACTCTCTGTTATAAGGGAAACGCTATGTTCAAGAAAGCCTTAATGACGATGGCGGTAGCCGCTATGCCTATGGCACAGGGGTGGGCCGACACTGTGGAGGAGAAGACTGCTGAGCTGAAGGTAGGTGAGACTCAGGTGCTGGAATTGCAAGGCAACCCGACAACGGGTTTTCGGTGGATGCTGGCAGAGGCATTGCCGGCTGACAGCCCCGTGAGCGTTGAGATTGTTTATGAATCTGCGGCGAGTAGAAAACCGCTGTGTGGGTCGGGAGGCGTGTTCAAAGTGAGCTACACCGGGGTAAAACCTGGTGAGACCACGCTTGTCTTGATATACGCCCGCCCGTGGGAGAAGGATGCGTATCCGTCTACAAAAGTAAATCTTACCGTGAAGGTAAACTGAACAGTCGGATGAAGCTCTCGTTCCGCTCCTGGTAGAGTTGCTCCACCAGATGATCTGCCAGGAGAATGAGAGTCTGCTCCAGATTGCAGAGGAAGGGCGACACGCGGTTGAAATACCCTGAGCCGGCGTAGTTGGAGCAGCCGCAGGAGTTCATGCAGCGGTGCCGCAAGGCGCAGACCTTGCATTCAGGGGTGGCGTTGCCCCGCCGGGCGATGAGGAGGTTCTGTTTTGCCCGGTCAATACCGGTGTTCACATGACCAAAGGTGAGCTCCGGGCTGTCGCCTTCACCCACCAGTCGGGAGCAGGGGAAGAAATTACCATCCACCGATACGGCAAGCTCCTGCTCGCCGATGCGGCATTGGGCGCAGGATTTACCGGGGGGCAGCAAGGCGCTGCCCATCTTATCCTCGAAATTGGCTACGCGCATGGGATGCCCGCTGCGGTAGGATTCCAGCATGATCTGCTGGAGCTGCTCCAGCTGGGCGTGCAGTGATTCAAACTGGGCGTCGCTCCACTCGCTCCAGAAGTCGAAATTGAGCCCCATAGTACCACGATGGTGTGCATGCAGCCACTGCACGCCTTCCACCAGCAGATGATGATTGGCCGGATTCACCACGCAGATGATTTTGCAGCGCAGGGAAGGGAACTGCTGCATAAGTTCCAGCGCCGCAGCGACCTCGGCATGACTCCCGCGGCCATCGGCATAGCAGCGGTTCCTGTTGTGCATGGTGGGGGAACCATCAATGGAAAGGCCGACCAGAAAATCCCGCTCTGCCAGCCACTCCAGCCGTTCGCGGGTTAACAGGGTGCCATTGGTGGTAATCCCGAAACGCACCCGTACTCCTTGTTCTGCGGCCTTTTGCTTCAGGTAGTCGTGGCAATGCTGCAACAGCTCCCACTCCAGCAGGGGCTCGCCCCCGAAAAATGATAAATCCACGCCGCGCCCGGTGCGCGCAGCTTCAGCCAGGCCGATGTCCATGCCTCGCTCTGCCGTCTCTCGGCTCATGGCATGGGCATACTTGCGCCCGGCGTAGCAATAGCGGCAACGCAGTGTGCAATCGTGCGTCAGGCACAAGGTCAGCTGTAGGGGCTTGCGCATGGCGTCCGGGCGCCTCAGTGGTTGCCTTTGCCTCCGAGCCCGAAGAGCCTGGCAATCTTGGTAAAGCTGAAGGTTTTGCCGATGTTGAAACCACCGATGCTCTTATTGAGGCGCACGCCACGCTGGCTGACAGAGACTCGCCCCACACCACTCTGCCCGAAGCTGATCGAAACGCCGCTGCGGCTGATGTTCAGGTAGAGTATACCCGGTATCAGGGTGATGCGGGAATACATCGGAGAGCGTCTGTTGTAATTATTCCTAGGGGGTTCTAACATAGTTCTGGG
>JAZOTV010000109.1:0-4505 GCA_045657815.1 Akkermansia sp. | reverse complement strand
CATCCTGACCCCGCGCCGCATTGACCTGGGCGTGGCTGTGCAGGTGGCAGACGGCGTGACGGTGCCTGTCATGCGCAATGTGAATGAATACACGCTGAATGAGCTGGTGGATGAGTACAACAAGGTGGTAAAGCAGGCTCGCGACCGCCGCCTGGACCCCGCCTACCAGGGCGGCGGCATTGCCACCGTGTCCAACTTCGGCGGGTTCGGGCTCACGCACGCCACCCCCATGCCCCTGCCCAGCGAGAGCCTTATTCTGGGCGTAGGCGCGGTGCAGAAGGTGCCGGTGTGGAGCGATGAGGTGGAATGCTTCCTGCCCGTGGAGCAGGCGCAAATTGTGGCGTCCTTCGACCACCGTGTGGTAGACGGTGGTGATATAGGCCGCCTGATGCTGCGCATTGCGCACTATCTGGAGCACCCGGAATTCCTGTAATAATTCATGAGTGAATACCCCAGAGACATGGTACTTGGCGTGATTGCCTGTGCGGGCGAGTTCCCCCGCATGGTCATTTCCGGCGCGCGGCGTGCCGGTGTGCGCGTGGTGGTGGCTGGTATCCGCGGCGCGGTGGGCAAGGATATCCCCGCCATGGCAGATGCCTATAAGACCTTCCGCGTGGGTGCTATCGATGCCCCCGCCCAGTTCTTCAAGTCCGAGGGAGTCACGCACGTCATGCTCACCGGGCAGATCAAACCCGCCTGCATCTACACCATGTGGCCGGATGCCACCGCCCGCCGCCTTCTGGGACAGCTGGACCGCCGGAATGCCCACACCATCTTCACCGCCGCCTGCGATTTCATTCACTCCCACGGCATGCAAGTGCTATCCTCCATTACCTTCATGGAGGACCACCTGCCCGCCGCCGGCCACCTGGCAGGCCCCGCCCCCACTGCCGAACAGCTGGAGGAAGCCCGTTTCGGACTGACCCAGGCCCGCGAAATCGCCCGGCTCGATATCGGCCAGAGCATCATTGTGCACGGCAAATGCGTAGTCTGCGTGGAGGCCTTCAAGGGCACCAACGAATGCCTGCACGCCGGCGGCCACCGCAATTACCCGGTCACGCTCTGCAAAGTGACCAAACCCGGCCATGATATGCGTTTTGATGTACCCTGCATCGGCACCGGTACGATCCACAACGCCATCAAGGCCAATGTGAAGCATATTGTCTTCGAGGCCAACCGAACCATTCTCTTCCAACGCGGGGAAGTAGTGCGCCTGTGCAACCAGCACGGCATCACCCTGCATGCCATGGACGTGCCCCTGCCTCCGCAGGAGGGTAAGGACCCCGGCCACATTGCCACCGATGCCGCCCACGCCGCCGCCATGGCTGCGGAAATCGAGGCACTGGGCATCGGCCACTGCGCCGTGGTGTGCGATGGTGTGGTCATTGCCGTGGATGATGCCGATGGCCCGATGAAGTGCATCCGCCGCGCCTCGGCCTACATGAAACGCCTGCGCTTTGCCCGCCTCATCAACTGGCTCTGCCGCGTGCTGCTCGGCCGCCCGGGCACCCCGCCAGCCCCCATGGTGCTGGCCACCACCCGCCCCCTGACCACCGAGGAGCAGACCGCCGCCCGCAAAGCGGGGATTCTGATGGCCCCATAACGGCGCCGCTCAGGCTGCGCTGTGCAAAATTAGCCCAGCTGCTCAAAAAAGCCACCGCCCAGCAGTTTCTCGCCGCGCAGGGCATCGGGCTCATAGAACGCACACACCTGGCCGAGAGCCACTGCACGCACCGGGATATCGAAATCCAGCTGCACGCGGCCCCCGCCCAGCGGTGTACAGGTGGCCGGCACAGCGGCAGCACGGTAGCGCACCTGCGCCATCACCCGCTCCGGCAGCGGTGCCAGCGTGTTGGAAATGCTGCCCACAATCGCCCGCCGAGTGTACAGACCGGGGGTTTCCTCGCCCTCGTAGCCCAGAATCAGGCGGTTATTCTTCAAATCCTTGCCCACCACCACATAGGCCACGCCCTCGCGCGGGGAGGCCACGTGGTGCCCCTTGCGCTGCCCCATGGTGAAGAGGTGCAGCCCATCGTGCCGCCCGAGCTTGCGGCCATTCAAATCGACAATATCCCCCGGATTATCCGGCAGGTAGTGGCGCAGGAAATCGCTCATCTTCACCTGGCCGATGAAGCAGATACCCTGCGAATCCTTCTTCTCCGCATTCGGCAGATTGAACCGGCGGGCAATCTCGCGCACCTGCGGCTTGGTGATACCGCCCACGGGAAAAATGGCATGCGCCACCTGCTCCGGGCGCATGAGCGCCAGGAAATAGGACTGGTCCTTGTTCACATCCGCGCCGCGCAGCACATAGCTGCCCTCGCCCGGCACATCCAGCCGCTGCGCGTAGTGCCCCGTGGCCACGCCGCTGAACCCCTGCTCCAGCGCATAATCCAGCAGCACACCGAACTTCATCTCGCGGTTGCAGAGCACATCCGGATTCGGGGTGGAACCACTGCGATACCCCTCAATCAGATAATTCACAATGCGCTGGCGGTACTGCTCAATCAAATCCACCACGCGGAATTCGATACCCAGTTTGCGGCACACGCCCAGGGCATCCTCGATATCGCGCTCCCACGGGCATTCCCCGGGTATGTTCTCATCATTCACCCAGTTCTTCATGTAGGCCGCCACCACCTCGTGCCCCTGCTCCACGAGCAGAGCCGCGGCAGCAGCGCTGTCCACACCACCACTGAGCGCAGTGAGAATACGAGCCATAATGGTGCCTTAATTTTCCTCCTTAAGCTCCGACGGCGGCAGCGGTTCCCTGGGGGTACCGATTCCCTGCTGAGCCAGACCGGCAAACATGCTCTGCAAGGCCTGCACAATGAAGCAGCTGCGGTCTATCTTATTGTGCTCGCAAAGCACCTCCATCTCCTTCAGCACCTCCTCCGGGCAGCGGAATGATATCGTTTTGGTATCCATAATACTTAACGCCCCAGATGCTACCAGATACCCCCATTCATTTCAAGCGCAAATCACGCCCGTGCAACGCCCTATTTCTTCAACCGCGTGGAGACAAACCAGAAAAGAGCGAAGAGGAGCACGCCATAGAACACCATGCTGTCGCCCATGCGCACATCATAGGCCGTTTCACCATCAATAATGGTCTCCGGTGAACAGGTACGCACCAGCCAGGTGACCAGCCGCAGCGGCACCTCATCGACCAACGCGCCCAGCGTCCGACTGAGCACAATCGTGGCACAGAACGCAGCCAACAGA
This sequence comes from Akkermansia sp., assembly GCA_045657815.1. Lineage (GTDB taxonomy): Bacteria > Verrucomicrobiota > Verrucomicrobiia > Verrucomicrobiales > Akkermansiaceae > Akkermansia. The sequence goes on along the minus strand of JAZOTV010000109.1, from coordinate 1,280 downwards.
CACCCCACCGCCCTGAAAAACAGGCGGAGGAAGTAATATGCAGTCTTTTTCGTTTCGGCTTTCATTGTTCACTCCATATCACCAGCGCCCGAGTCCTCAATCCGTACTCTGCTCAGGCAGGAAAGCAGAAAACAGCCCGTCAGGATATCAGCGGCATCCAGGTGCTCACGATTGCTCAGTACCAGCTCATTACCCTGATGGGCATACGATGTCTGCTCCACCGAAAAGGAATGCTCAGCCTTCCCCCACCGCCCCAGAAGAGGCAGCATAGCAACAACCCGCCTGGTATCCAGGTTCAGCTCCACGCCCAGCTTCCGCAAACCATGCAGCCTGAACCGCCCCACGCATTCCCTGCCGCCTCGGCGCACACAAAAGCAGCTTCTACCCAGAAAGGTATCCTGAAACCGCGATTCTCTGCTGATAACATAGGGCTCCCCCTCATACAGGAACACATATTCATCCGCATTCTTCGGCATGAAGAGAACCTTACCCTCAGCCGAAATGCTTTCGCCACTGATATTCAGGGATAATTCCATATTCCAAGGACAGAATATCATCAAACAAGAATGGTGTCAACAGCCCGCGCCTTATCTCAATCTGAGCAAAGCCGCCCTGGCCTTGTTTGCCCAGGTCATGCGGTCTTCATCACAGGCCGCCCGATGGTCCTCGACAATGCTCTCGTAAAGCTTCATGGCTCTTTTCCGGGAGACCGGCACCCCCAGGCCCTTCTCATAGCATTCGGCCAGGTGGTAGCTGGCCTCGGCGTGCCGGTCATCGGCCGCCACGCGGTACCATTGCACAGCATCCACCCAGGATTGGGGGACTCCCTCGCCCCGTGCATAGCAGTTCCCCAGCATGCAGGCTGCATGAATATCCGGGAATTCATGCGCCACAGCCAGGCGGTAGTAGCGGATAGCCTCATCGCGCGATACGGGCACACCGCGCCCCTGCCAGCAGCAGTCTGCATAGTCGCGCTGGGCCAGGTAATACCCCTTGTCGGCCGCCCGCCGAAGATACGCAGCCCCTTTCTCCGGCGATTTCGGTACGGCCCGCCCGTTCAGATATGCCCAGCCCAGAGAGAACTGAGCTTCCGGGTCATCCGGGGCAATCAGGATTTTCCCCTCGACATCCTCATTGTAGGAAATGGAAACCCGATACGGGCTGTCCTCCTCTTTTCCGCTGAAGCCTGCACCCGGATACGGAATCACCTCCCCGCTGCGGGCATTCACAAAGAAACCGACAAGCCGCGCCTGGCTGAACTTGAAGTTCCTCAGCGAGCG
>JAZOTV010000108.1:0-8937 GCA_045657815.1 Akkermansia sp. | reverse complement strand
TCTTCGCTGCTGCGCAGCTACGCCGAGACAAGGGGTAAATAAAGCCCGCAGAACGAAAGTTCTGCGGGCTTTTCCGTCTGCAGGCGAAGCCTGCAGATTTCGACCGAACGGAGTGAGGATTTAGACCTGCGGAGCAGGATTTCGTCCAGCCGCAGGCTGGATTTCGTTTTCCCGATGGTAGAGAGAAGAATAAAGCGCCATTCATAGGGAAGCAAGAGGCCGCTCAGTGTCGGGTCTTCCGACTTCGTCCCGTGCCGGGGCTACGCCGAGGCAGGGTAGATAGCTGCCATCCGTCTTCGCTGCTGCGCAGCTACGCCGAGACAAGGGGTAAATGAAGCCTGCAGAACGAAAGTTCTGCGGAATCTTTCGGAGCGAGGGACTTCAGTCCCTCTGCGGTTATGTTTTCGGGACTGAGTCCCGTGCCTCGATAATGATGTCAGCTGCACCCACAGGGAGCCTGCGCCTTGTGGCGCGTGAGATGGGTAGGCAGTTCATGAAAACGCGCCGTGTGGAGTGTGAGAGGGAGATCCGAGATTCGATAATTCTGCTTGTCTAACAGATTGTCTATGTTACAATAGGTGCATGAGGAAGCGTGTGATTCTGATTTTCTCCTCGTTGCTGGTGCTGGTGTATCTGGGGTGGGCTTTATCGCCGCTGTGGAAACCTGTGGTGTATGGGAAGGCTCCCAGATTCAGTATCAGTTTTGTAGTCTATGATTGCGGGCCTTCCGGTCCCAATGAGTCTGCAGGTAAGGTGGAGTTTGGAAAGGGCCTGGAATTATCCGATAAGTCAGAGATTGACTTTTCTTTTAATACATTCTGGGGTAAGACGGTGGATACGAAGTTCGCTTTTAAGCTGCCTCGGTATGGCAATGAACATGAAGTGAGGATGCAGATTCTACCGGAATCGAGAATCGTGGGTGCTATAGCCTGGGATGATTCGGTGGATGCGATGTCATATCCTCTGAGTGGAATGTCACCGCAGGAATGGGCGGTATCCAAGGGGCTGCGCTGGTTGGAACTCAAGGCCGGGGATGAGTGGTCGCTTTCATTGAAGGAGAAAACATTGCATCGGATTCTGCTGGTCTGTGAGCGGACTCTGGAGCCGGAAGCTCCTGCCGGTACTCAGCCTTATGGGTTGGTGGGAGTGCAGCTGCAGGCGATGGAGAAATGACTATTGGAAATGCTCACGCTGCTTTGCCGCGTGGGGTGAAGGCGGCTGAAGCTCCGCCTTGCGGTGTGTGCGGGGGGGCACGAAATCCTGCATGGGGAGTGCGGCCGGAGTTGGGCCTGCTTTTTCATGATTCACTTTTCCTGTCTGTCCGGCATTCTGCGCTTGTCTGCCTGGGGGCGGGTATGCTAAAAGAATTGGGTGCAGATGATGAGTGCAGAGCTGGGGCCGCTGGTGTTCCGATTTCTGGAGTACATGGAATCGGAGCGCAATGCATCGCCGCGTACGGTGGAGGCATACCATCGTTCGCTGCAGTTGTTTCGCCGCTGGGCCGGCGAGTCTTTTGTGACCTGGGAGGCTTGTGGTGCAGATATTTTCCGCTCCTGGCTGTATGAGGCCATGAATGAGGAGCTGAAGACTTCGACAATTCGCTTGCGTTTTGCGGCGCTGCGCTCGTTTTACGAATATATGATGCGCCGGGAGGGGCTGCAGGCGAGTCCGCTGGCGGAGGTGTGCCTGCCGAAGGCATCGCAGAGTCTGCCGGTGCATCTTTCGCTGCACCAGATGGAGGAGTTGTTGTCTCTGCCGCTGCGTGTGCCGGTGGATAAGAAAAGCCCTGCCTGGCTGCCCTACCGCGACGTGGCGATTCTGGAGTTGTTTTACTCCTGCGGGATGCGCTTGAGCGAACTGGTGGGTCTGAATGCGGATTCGCTGCACCCTGGTGGCAATTGTATCCGGGTTCTGGGCAAGGGGCGTAAGGAGCGCCTGGTGCCCGTGGGTGATTATGCCCGCGAGGCGGTGGAGTGCTACCGCGATATGGCCGGCGTGTCGGGCAGTGAGCCGCTTTTCATCAGTCGCCTGCGCCGGCGGATGAGCTGCCGCAGTGTGCAGCTTATGCTGGATAAGTATCTGCGTTGCTCAGAGATCCCTTTCCATATTTCGCCGCATAAGCTGCGCCACACGTTTGCGACGCATCTGCTCGATGCCGGGGCTGATTTACGCGCGGTGCAGGAGATGCTGGGACATAGTTCGCTGGCTACTACACAGATTTATACCCATGTGACCAAGACTCGCATGCAGGCGGTTTATCGCCATGCTCACCCCCGCGCCGGATGGGAGGAAGAGGAATGATTCACTATTAATGGCCGGAGGGGAGACTGTGGATCAACATGGGGCTTTTTTGCATACGTGTCCCAAAGATTTGGCATACGTGGATTTACGATTGATAATTTGTGATTGACGGATTGAAAGTTAGCGTCTTACGCCGATGGAATCACGAATGAATGCTTACTACCGATGGTGAGGCTAGTGATACCTCACTACGATTTTTCACACAGAACACTATGCCTTTATATCGTTTGTGACGATTTTTCCATAATCTTTGGGACACATGTGGCATTTTTGGGGAAAAGTCTGTTTTATGCTTGACTTTGGGGCCAGTAACCTGTATCATGCGCTCGCCGTTTTATACGGTACCAGTGCGCGAATAGCTCAGTTGGTAGAGCAGTAGACTTTTAATCTATTGGTCTCGGGTTCGAGTCCCGATTCGCGTACTACATGTCCCCATCGTCTAGGGGTTAGGACATATGATTCTCAGTCATAGAACCGCGGTTCGAATCCGCGTGGGGATGCTCAATAAAAAAGCCCGAGGTTAACGCCTCGGGCTTTTTGCTTTATTGTTTTTCCTTGGTGGAGTTGTTCTTCTGCTCTATCTCCTCAAAAAGGGAGGTGATGCTGCGAGTTGCAGGCGCGTCTGCAGGTTCCCAGGGAGCACGCCTGATGTCTGTGTAGACATCATCTGAAACTTTTGTGTCCTCATGGCCCAGGTTGTACACCAGGTATAGAGGCCGGCCCTGATTTACCGTGGTATCCGGGTGCTGCACTTCAACCAGTGCTTCTACCACGCGCCGGGTTGTGGTAAAGGAGTCGGAGCCTTCAGGGGCCTTTTCTGCGAACCAAGCGCGCACAGCCAGCAGCCTGCCTTGCTGCACGGGCATGGAGTATAAATCAATGGCGCCGTCGGGCAAGGGGGTGTGGTCAATCAATGTATAATTAATGCCGCCGGCATAGTCCAGGCGCTTAATAGCACAGGCAGGGGAAAGATGAATCTCCTGCCCGCAGTATGCAGCAAAGGGGGCTATTGTTGATAAGTTGTATATGCGAGTACGCGCGCGTGTTCCGTTGTGAGGATTCGTGTATGCCTGCCTTTTTTCAGGAACGGTGAGAACCCAGTCTTCCGGCCTTTTGGCGCCGCCTGTATTGAAGACTCCGTCTTCCTGGTGCTGACAGCTACTCAGCCCTACCGCCGCTGCAAGGCTGATGGCTGTGGTAGTAAAGGTGCTGAGGGGTAATGAAAAGGGGGGCATGCTTATTTTTTTGAAGAAGAAAAGCCCGGGGATTTCCCCGGGCTTGTGAGTGGATAAAGTTGAGATGGCCGACATTACATGCCGACGATTTCGTAACCGCCGTCTACGTAGAGAATCTGGCCGGTCATGGAGGCTGCGCCATCGCTGGCGAGGTAAGTGGCGGTGGCGCCAAGTTCCTCGAGGGTGCAGGAGCGCTGCAGCGGAGCCTTCTCCTCGTATACCTTGAACATGCCGGTGAAGCCGGACACGCCGCGGGCTGCGAGGGTCTGCACGGGGCCAGCAGAGATGCAGTTCACGCGGATGGGAGCCTCGCGGCGGCCCAGGTCATAGGCGAGATACTTGCAGCAGGTTTCGAGGGCAGCCTTGGAAACAGCCATGAGGTTGTAGTTCGGCACTACCTTCTGGCTGGCGTAGTAGGTGAGGGCGGTGATGGAGCCGCCGTTCACCATGAAGGGAGCCACTGCGCGGGAAAGGGCGATGAGGGAGTAGGCGGAAATCTGCAGGGAGAGGTTCCAGGCATCGCGGGGGATATCGGAGAAGTGGCCTTCCAGGGTGCCGGGAGCCTTGGGGGCGAAGGCCACGGCATGCAGCAGCATGTCCACGTGGTCGGTGTGCTCACCCACGAAAGTGAAGAAATCGGCAATGGACTGGTCATCGGATACATCCAGAGAGCAAACCGGGGTGTCTTCGCCGAAATGCTCTTTCACGAGCTTGATGACGCCGTCTTTAAGGCGCTCGCCTTGATAGTTGAAGATGAGCTTGGCACCGGCTTCGTGCCAGGCCTTGGCGATGCCGAAGGCGATACTGCGGTGATTGGCCACGCCGGTGACAATGCCGACTTTGCCCTCCAGGGGTTTTGTAATGGACATATTTGGTATGTTGTGTCAGTGGTTGGATTTAATACAGGGGGAATTCCTGCATGATAATGCGGGGATAGGTATGCGCCATGCTGATGCCTACGTCCTCCATGTGCTTGATGCGCGCGCGGATGTCTTCCTCGCTGGTGTTGGCATCGGTGATGACGTATTTGAGACGGAAGTAGACGAGGCCGCTTTCCATGTCGATGAGGAGCTGGCCCTCCGGCAGGTTGGCGTTCAGAGTAATCAGAAGCATGCTCACCTCGGCGCGGTCTGCCGGGGAAATCCGGTAGGCAAAGTTGACATCAAAAACCAGGCTGCTGGGGTCCTTCAGTTCGGTGAACATGAAGGAGCAGGGAATTTCAGTATCATTCACCGGCAGGTAGGCCAGACCGATTTTCTCGCTCTGGGCACCCATGGTTACCCACTGGTAGGATTCGCCGTGGCTGATGAGGTGCTGGCGCACGAGCGCCAGTAGATTCGGTTGATTCGGCATAAAATGGTTCTAGGTTAAATGAGGACAAATGTCCCACTGTTCGATGGTATAGTACACTCTGCGTTTTGGTGAGTCAAGCAATTACTGCGAAAAACGGCTGCGTTCCATAGACATGTTGCTGCTTTTTTACAGTCCCATTTTGCCGGGGTTGAGAATACCGGTGGGGTCTAGGGCTGCTTTTAGGGCTCGGTGGGCATCCATGGCCACGGCTCCAATGGCTCTGGGGAACCAGGGGGCTTTGGCCAGGCCGATGCCGTGTTCGCCGGTGATGCTGCCGCCATGGTTCATCACCCAGTCGAAGAGGCGGTTCACCAGTGCATCGGCCGGTTCGCGGATATCGCGGCCTTCGGCATCCTTGAGCACCATGATGTTGGTGTGGATGTTGCCGTCGCCGCTGTGGCCGAAGCAGGCCACGGGTATGCCGGTTTCCTGCTGCATGCTCTCACAGAAGCTGACCAGTTCCACCAGCTGGGAGCGGGGGATGACGATGTCCTCGTTCAGCTTGGTGAGGCCGGTGGCCTTCAGGCTGTATGAGAATTCGCGGCGCAGCTGCCAGATGGCTTCCACCTCTGCCTCGGTGCGGGCGTAGACCACCTCCGTGGCGCCGGTGTTGCGCAGGATGGCGGCAATGGCCTCCAGCTCGGTGGCCACGGCATCTGCCTGGCCGTCAATCTCAATGATGATGTGCCCCTTGGCTCCGGCGGGCAGGGCACTGGGCCCCAGGTGATTGCGGGCGGCGGCCAGGGTGAAGGCATCCGTTATTTCGATGGCGCAGGGCAGGTGGCCGCCCTGCAGGGTGTTCTGTACGGCAGCGGCGGCCAGGGCAAACTGCGGGAAACTGGCATGCAGCGCGGCGCGGGCGGGGGGCGCGGGAATGATGCGCAGCGTGGCCTCGGTCACGATGCCGAGCATGCCCTCACTACCGCAGAAGAGCCCCACCAGGTCAAAGCCCTGCTTGTTCTTGTGCGTGCGGCCACCACAGCGCAGAATGCGACCATCTGCCAGCACCACGGTGAGCCCCAGCACGTAGGCGCGAGTCACGCCGTATTTCAGGCAGCGCGGGCCGCCGGCATTGGTGGCGATATTGCCGCCGATGCTGGATTCCTTGCGGGAGGCGGGATCGGGCGGATAGAACCAGCCCACCTCGGCACAGGCGGCCTGCAGATCGGCGGTCAGCACACCGGCTTCTGCCACAGCCACGCCATCTCCGGGGTTCACCTCCAGAATGCGGGTCATATTAGCCACAGAGACCACGATTCCGCCCTGCACGGGCACGCAGCCGCCCACATAGCCCACACCGGCGCCGCGAGGGGTCACAGGAATGCCTCGTTCGTTCGCAAACCGCATGGCTGCGGCTACCTGCTCTGTCTCTGTGGCCAGTACCACGGCCTGCGGCAGCGCAGCGGCGTGCCATTTGTCCCCTGCGTGGGCGCGGAGGCATTCCTCATCCGTCCGCACACAATCACCCAGCAGAAGTTTCAGTTCTTCAATCCACTCCGGAATCATGGCCTCAATAGTCATTAGTCAATCGTCAATTGTCAATCCTTGTTTGTTCCCCAGCGGCGGTGCAGCCAGGCTTCTACGGGGGAGAACAGAATCTTATCGGCCAGCAGCCCAACCACGATGATGATGAACATGATGCCGATGACCTGGTACATGCGCTGCAGCTCGCGGCCATAGTGCAGATACTGGCCGATACCGAAGCCGGAGACCACGGAAACATAGATTTCCGCAGCCATGAGAGAACGCCAGGCAAAGGCCCAACCCTGCTTCATGCCGCTCACCACAAAGGGGGCGGAGGCCGGCAGCGTCACAAACACCAGGGTGTGCAGCGGGCTGGAGCCCATGGTGCGCGCGGCGCGGGCATAGATGGGCGGCACGTTCTTCATGCCGTTCTGGGTGGAAAGCAGCACGCTCCACAGCGTGCCCATGATGACCACGAAGAGCAGGGCTGATTCCGTCTGCCCGAACCAGATGCAGGCCAGCGGCACCCAGCACACGCTGGGCAGGGCCTGCAGGCCCAGAGCCAGCATGCCCAAGGTATCATTCACGCTGCGGAAACGCGCGGCGAGCATGCCCAGCGGCACACCCAGGATGAGGCCGATGACATAGCCGATGAGCAGGCGGCGCAGGGTGATGAGCATGGACAGCGGGATTTTACCGTTCACGGTGTTATCCCACAGGTAATGGCCCACCGTGCTGGGCGGGGGAAGCACATAGGGCGACCACAGGCTGATATCCAGCCCGAAGGCGGCCAGGTCACCAGTGAGCGCGGCCCACACCAGGATGAGCAGAGCAAAGAAAATGACGGTGATGATAACGCGTTTCATGGCGGATTAATCAGATTCGGATGCAGTGTAGCCCTTGAGCGCGGAGGTAATGCTCTGCGAGATGTCGGCCAGGTCGTGGTTGTTGATATTGCGCGGGCGGGCGAGATACACGGGGAACTCCTCGCGCACGCGGCCGGGGTGGGGGGAGAACAGGATGACGCGGCTGCCCAGGCACACAGCCTCGCGCACGTTGTGGGTCACAAAGACGATGGTCTTGCGGCGCTTTGCCCACACCTCCTGAATATCGCCATACAGCTGCTCGCGGGTCATGGCGTCCAGGGCGGAGAAGGGCTCATCCATGAGCAGAATCTTGGGATTCGGCGCCAGAGAACGGGCCAGGGCCACGCGCTGGCGCATGCCGCCGCTCAGCTCGTGAATGTTGGCGTGCGCAAAGCGATCCATCTTCACCAGGTACAGGTAGTATTTGGCCACCTCCAGGCGTTCCTTGTTGGTGAGATTGGGTTTCTGCTTGAGGCCGAACATCACGTTACCGATGACATCCAGCCAGGGGAACAGCGCGTGCTCCTGGAACATGACCATGCGGTCGCGTCCCGGGCCGGTGATGGGAGTGCCATCGATGAGCGCCATGCCGCTGTCCGGCTTGTCGAGACCGGCGATGATGTTGAGCAAAGTGGATTTGCCGCAACCGCTGGGGCCCACAAAGCAGACGAACTCGCCCTCGTTGATGGTGAGCGAAACATCGTCCAGCGCGCGCACGGTGCCGCGCTTGGTCACGAAGTCCTTGCACACATGCTCGATGCTGAGCTTGGCAGTGGGGAAGTGGTGTATTTCCTCGTGTAATTTCTCCTGTGTCATCAGTCTTGCTTGTAAATCATTCCATCCAGCGGCGGCACGCGGTCCAGCAGGTCTGCAGCCTGGGCATCTTCCACGAATTGTTTCAGTCCCGGCAGGTCAATCTCCGTGGTCGTCTTGAGGCGCTTCCAGGCGCTGCGCACCAGCTCTGGCTCCATGGGAGCCTGGGTGAGCTCGGTGAGTTCCTCTACCACGCGGGCCTGGGCTTCCTCCGGGTGGTCGATAATCCACTGGGTGAGCTCGCGGTGGGCGCGGATGATGGTGGCGGCCTCTTGCGGGTGGTGCTTCAGCCAGCCTACGCGGCCGACCAGCACGGTGGTGACTACATCGGGTTCCTGCACCAGAATGCGGGCGCCGGCCATGCTTTCCATGCGGGAGACCCAGGGCTCCACCGTCCAGCAGGCATCAATATCGCCCTGCTTCATGAGCTGCAGCTGCATGGAGTTCGGCGTGGGTGCTACGCGGCAGTCGCCTGCGCCCTCCAGCGTGCAGCTCAGCCCGTTGCGCGTGAGCCAGGCGCGGCAGGAGACATCCTGCGTGTTGCCCAGCTGGGGCGTGGCAATGCTGCGGCCCTTGAAATCGGCGGGGGTGTGGATATTGCTGCCGGGTGCCACCATCAGGGCGGCGCCGCCATTCACGGCTCCTGCCAGAATTCGTACCTCGCGCCCGGCGGATACGGCATAGGCATTCAGCGCGGGGCTGGGGCCCACGTAGGTAAGGTCTGCCGTGCGGCCGAACAGAGCCTCCATGGCGGTGGGGCCGGCGTTGTAAATGTACCACTCAATTGAATAGCCGGGCAGGTAGCGCTCAAACCAGCCCTCGCCGTGGCGGCTCATGTTACGCGCTACCAGCGCCTGCACATGCGTTACATTGGGAAACCCGCCGATGCGGATGACCTTGCTGTC
>JAZOTV010000107.1:0-11747 GCA_045657815.1 Akkermansia sp. | reverse complement strand
TTTAAGTGAATAGTGAATAATGAATAGTGAATAGTCGGGGTATTAGTCGATGACGGCGAGGATATCGGACTCGCTCAGGATGGTGTAGGTTACGCCGTTGAAGGTCACCTCGGTGCCGCCGTACTTGGTGATGAGCACCTTGTCGTTAACAGCCACGTTGAAGGGGATGATGTTGCCGTCCTTGTCGCGGCCGCCCGTGCCGATGGCACGCACGATGGCTTCCTGGGGCTTCTCCTTGGCGGTGTCGGGCAGGAACAGGCCACCTGCAGTCTTGGTCTCGGCTTCAACGCGCTCCACGAGCACACGATTTCCTAATGGTTTGATCATAGTAGTGTATTTTGATTTACGATTTAAGATTTACGAATATGGGAAGTTCTCCGGGGAGGGAAGCTCTGCTCCCCTGCCCCGAAGGTTTTAAGCTTTACTCATCGACGACTTCGGCGTCCACCACCTTGCTCTTGGTCTTGCGGGGGCCATTGTCGGCGGAGGTATCGCAGCCGGCATCGCAACCGGCGCCGGAGCAGCCACCCTGCTGGGCCGCGGCCTGAGCGGCGGCATTCAGCTCGGAGAGGGTCTTCTCAAGCTCCTCGGTGAGCTGCTTGGCCTTGGCCACGTCCTTGGCTTCGGCGGCCTTCTTGAGGGCGTCCACCTTGTCCTGGATGGGCTTCACCACCTCGGCGGGGGCCTTGTCGCCCATGTCCTTGATCTGGCGCTCCACGTTGTGGGCCAGGGAATCAGCCTTGTTAATGACCTCAATATCCTCAGCCTTGCGACGGTCTTCCTCGGCGTGGGCCTCGGCTTCCTTCTTGGCGCGCTCAATCTCTTCCTTGGAGAGACCGGAGGAACCCTGGATGGAGATATTCTGCTCCTTGCCGGTGTTCTTGTCCTTGGCGGTCACCTTGAGGATACCGTTGGCGTCCATGTCGAAGGTCACCTCAATCTGAGGTACACCACGGGGAGCGGGCTGGATGCCGTCGAGCTTGAAGTTGCCAAGCAGCTTGTTGTCATTGAACATCTTGCGCTCACCCTGGCAGATGCGGATGTCTACGGCCGGCTGGTTATCAGCAGCGGTGGAGAACACCTGGCTCTTGCGCACGGGGATGGTGGTGTTGCGGTCAATCATCGGGGTGGCAATGCCGCCCATGGTCTCGATGGAAAGGGTCAGCGGAGTCACGTCGAGCAGGAGCACGTCGTTCACAGCGCCGGTAAGCACGCCACCCTGAATGGCAGCACCCACGGCCACCACTTCGTCGGGGTTCACACCCTTGTGGGGTTCCTTGCCGGCGAGGCGCATGGCCATCTCCTGCACGGCGGGCATACGGGTCATACCACCCACGAGCACGAGCTCGTTGATGTCGCTGGTGCTCAGACCAGCAGCGGCGATGCACTCACGCACGGGGCGGGCGGTGCGCTCCAGCAGGGTCTCGGTGAGCTGCTCCAGCTTGCTGCGGGTCAGGGTGAGCTGGATGTGCTTGGGACCGGTGGCGTCCATGGTGATGAACGGCAGGGAGATATCATAGCTCTGGGTGGAGGAGAGGGCAATCTTGGCCTTCTCTGCCTCTTCCTTGATGCGCTGCAAGGCGTCCGTCTGCTTGGAGATGTCCATACCCTCGCGGCTCTTGAATTCAGCCAGAATCCAATTGATGACAGCGTTATCCCAGTCATCACCACCCAGGTGGGTATCACCATCGGAAGCCTTCACCTCGAACACGCCGTCGCCGATTTCCAGCACGGAGATATCGAAGGTACCACCACCAAGGTCATACACGGCAATCTGCTCGTTGCTGCCCTTGTCCAGGCCATAGGCCAGAGCGGCGGCGGTGGGTTCGTTGATGATGCGGCGCACCTTCAGACCGGCGATTTCACCGGCAGCCTTGGTGGCATTGCGCTGGGCATCGTTGAAGTAAGCGGGCACGGTAATCACGGCCTCGGTGATGGTCTCGCCCAGCTTGGCCTCGGCATCTGCCTTCAGCTTGCCGAGAATCATGGCGCTGATTTCCTGGGGGGAGTACACCTTGGTCTCGCCACCCACTTCCACCTGAATGTGGGCATCGCCGTTGGGGGCTTCCACGATGGTGTAGGGAACCTTCTTGTCATCAGCGGTCAGCTCGGCATACTTGCGGCCGATGAGACGCTTGGCAGAGAACACCGTGTTGCGGGGATTGGTTACAGCCTGGCGCTTGGCAGCCTGGCCTACGATACGCTCGCCGTTCTTGGTGAAGGCAACGATGGACGGAGTGGTACGTGCGCCCTCGCTGTTCTCGAGAACAGTAGCCTGACCGCCTTCCATGACGGCCATGCAGGAGTTCGTAGTACCAAGGTCAATACCGAGTATTTTGCTCATGGTTTTGTTTCTTTCTATTTTTGTTGTTTTGAAATCGATAGGTCTGCCTCATGCAGACGCCTCTTACCTTTCTCTGTTGCAAATAGCGTGCCAACTTCCCCTAAAATAAGTCCTGAATTCTCGCAAATGTTTATGTTTAAAGCATTGGCATATTGTCATATAATTTTTCTCCACCCGGAAAGAATGCTCCCACATGCGGCAATATGCCGCATGTGCACAAAATGCCGCAGTCATCTTTCGCGGCATTTTGCCGCAATACAAACCGACAAGGGACGAGCATGTTACAAATCTTCTGGTAAAAATCTTGCGCCGGAGTGGGGAATCTGCTACCCTCTTGCCGCATCCCGACTATGGCAGAGAAATTCGACATCAACAGCCTGAATGCCGCCCAGAAACAGGCGGTACAGACCCTGAACGGCCCTGTTCTTATTCTGGCCGGTGCCGGAACCGGCAAGACCCGCACCGTAACCTGCCGTATTGCCAACATGATTGAGAAAGGGGTAAACCCGCGCGGCATTCTGGCCCTCACCTTCACCAACAAGGCGGCCAATGAAATGGCCGACCGTGTAGCGGGACTCGTAGACCGCAAATCGGCGCGCGCCATGACGGTGTGTACCTTTCATTCTCTCTGCGTGCGTATCCTGCGCCAGGATATCGGCAAGCTTGGCTACAAGGAGAACTTTTCCATCTACACGGGCAGCGACCAGAGCGGGCTGCTCAAGCGGCTTATCATGGAATACGGTGCCCGACGCGAGAAACTGGAGCCTGCCCAGGTGCTGGCAGAGATGTCGCGAGTGCGCAACAACGGGCTGGATGTAGAGAACATCGAGGACACCCTTATTGCCGCCGTGGCCAAGGCCTACATGCGCGAGCTGAAAGCCCAGAACGCGGTGGACTTCGATGACCTGCTCATCCTCACAGAGCGACTGCTGCGCTGCTATCCCACCATTCACGAAAAGTGGAACAAGCGCTTCACCTATATCACCGTAGACGAATTTCAGGACACCAACTCCCTGCAGATGAGCCTGCTGCGCCAGCTGGTGGGCCCGGAGCACAATGTGTGTGTGGTAGGCGATGATGACCAGTCCATCTACGGCTGGCGCGGTGCCCAGATTTCGAACATTCTGGACTTCGAAAGTTTCTTCCCGAACCCGACTGTCATCAAGCTGGAGGAAAACTACCGCTGCACCCGCCAGGTGCTGGACTGCGCCAATGCGCTCATCAAGCACAATGCCGGCCGGCGAGACAAGACGCTGCGCACCAACAAGGACGGCGAATTTCCCGTACGCCTCATGGCTATGCCTGGTTCCCAGGAAGAGGCCGAATTCATTGCCGATGAAATTGAACAGTTCCGCGCACGTCAGAGCCTGCCCTGGGAGGCTTTTGCCATTCTTTTCCGGGCCAATGCCCAGAGCCGCGCACTGGAAATGGCCCTGCGCGAGCGACACATCCCCTACCGCATGGTAGGCAGCAAGAGCTTCTTCGACCGCCGGGAGGTGAAGGATCTCATCAGCTACCTGCAGATGATGGATAACCCGGATGCCGACCTGCACCTGTTGCGCGTGCTGAACACCCCGCCGCGCGGCATCTCTGCCACCACCGCCTCCTTTGCCATTGACTGGAGCCGCGACAACAAGAAAAGCATCTGGGCCACGCTGGTGGATTTATCCTTCCTTACCGAATGTTCCACCCGTTCCCAGAACAGCATCGAGGCCTTCACCGAGCTGGTGACCCGCTATGGCACCGAGTTTGCCGCCAGCGAACGGCCCTTTGTCGATATCCTGCAGGATTTCCTGAACGAAACCGGCTACGAGGAATACATTTCCAAGAATTGCAAGACGGAAGAAGAAAAGATGCGCAGGCAGTCCGCCATTGATGATATCAAGGTAGCGCTTCGCCAGTTCTGGCTGCCTGGTCACAAGCTCACGGATTTCCTGTCAGGCATCTGCCTGGATGACAGCCGGGAGGAGGACGATATCGAAAGCAAGAGCGGCGTGTGTCTCATCACCATGCACGCGGCCAAGGGGCTGGAATTCCCGCAGGTATACATCGTAGGCGTGGAGGAAGGCCTGCTTCCCCACACACGCTCAGTGGATGAAGGCAGCATGGATGAAGAACGCCGCCTGTTCTATGTGGGTATTACCCGGGCACGTGAGCGCCTGACCATGACCTACTGCGCCAAGCGCAGCCGCTACGGCCAGGAAGAGCGCTGCCAGCCCTCCAGCTTCATCCATGAAATCCCGAAGCACATGTACGAATTTGTGGACTATGACAAGCTCATGAAATCCCCCGCCACAGAGGATGAATGTGCCGATTTCTTTGCCTCCATGCGCGATTTGCTGGCAGAGGGTTAACTGTCCATCTTCAGAAACACGGGATTTCAGCTCCGAAAAATTCAACGGAAGATAATCTCATTCAATCGGGCTCCATCCTCTTTTTTGACGGAAATCTCGATAGTGCGGGTTCCCTTGGGAATGTTATGATATAGCACCCCGCCGGAGCTTCTATCTGCCTTGCCTGGGGTAATTTCAGCCTCGGCCGTGCCGACAAGTATCACCTGTCTGGTCGAGGTGGAGGGGACCCCCATCTTGAATCGAATGGTACTGAGGCTGCAATCCACAGAAGTGGAAAGGTTGCCATCTGTCAGCCAACGGGCATCCAGCCATTCACCCGGGGGCGGCAGCAGCAATTTAAAATCCTTTATCTTAATCTGCTGGGGTGTGCGGGTAGTGTTTGTAAGCACCAGCTTGCGCACACCATCCTTCAACGCGTTGCCGCTGATATGCAGAGCAGTACCACGAAGCTCTGCCTTCGGCTGACTCTTGCGGCCATTGGTGGCGTGCAGTTCCACACGGCTCCAGGTGCTGATGCTCTGGTTCTCCAGGTCAATGATGGCTTCCTGAGCCGGAACACCAGCGGGAATGTTCAGTTCAATACTGGCACCACCGGGCAGATTGTGAAACTCCATGATGCGGTTGATTCCGATTTCTCTCTCCGTATCATTCACGGTGAGTTTAATCCCGCGGAGCCCGCTGGAGGCGGAGGGGATGACCGATGATGCCTTACCGGCCTTGCCCTTGGCGATACTCTTGTACAAAGCCTTGTTCTGATACTGAAGCACCGCCTCGATGAGCGGCATGAGGTACTCTGTCCCCACGGTTACCCCCTGAACCGTGGTCACGCCACTGCCATCCCACTGAGGACGCGTGGTCTTTTTCATTTCCGACAACGTATTGGTGGCCTTCAGGAAAGCAAGCAGTGGCTTCTTTTCCTTGGAGGAGCAGGAATCCAGCAGCCGGTCACCAGCATCGCCCAACAGTTCAAACTGCCTGAACCAGGGCTGGATTTCCTTTGCCAGAGATTCAGCAGAGCCTTCCGCCTTGCTCAGCACTTTTCCGGCCTTGCGAATAGAGCGGAATACCTTGCGGATGGATTGCAGAGACTCTTCTGAGGGAGAGCCTTGCTCTGCCTGTTGGCGCAGCGCTTTGAGCTGCGGAGCCAGCGCAGCGGATTCTTCGCGATAATACCCATGCACATTGGGCAAGAGGTTGCTGTTGTGGTCGCAGAAAAGCTGCATCTCCTCCTTATATTCAGGATAAAGCCGGGCGATTCCTGCTTTCCAGCTATCCTTAGAATCGAAACCGGAGATATTCCAGGTATAATCGGCCACGCCGAACAAGCCCACTTTACTGGCCTCTGCATGCTCCATGGGATTAGCCACAAAACCGCTCATCTGCTTCTTCATTTCCTCCTCTTTCCCGAGCCCATAGGTGCGGCCCATGGAAAGGCGATCGCGGCGGAAATCATTGCAGGGCCAGTTCCACCAGATGAACGTGGGAGATTTAAGAAAGCGGTTCACCCATTTCTGGCCATCCAGTGTGATATCATGCACCACAGTGTTACCCGTCCACATCATGAAGATATCCCCGGGCAGTCCATTGCCCATCTCCGTGAGGAATCCTTCGTTGGTCCAGCCGCGGTTGTAGCCAGTGGGGCACATGATGAGCTCCTGGTTGGCATCCGGATGCTTGCGGATAAAATTCTGCTGAATGTAGTTGCAGAGCTGCACCTGGCGCGAAGCCTTACCGATTTCGCCGTTCGAGTCATCCACAAATACACCGAAATCCCGTATACCGAGGTCATATAACTGCTGCAGCTTGGCGCAAAGCTGGTCCATGTGCGGCCTGCCGTCCTGGTTCCACCAATCGATGGTGTTGGCAGGATGAATGGCCCAGAAAAATTTGACATGGTTTTTACGCGCATGAGCCACTACCTTTTTCAGCTCGGCTGCCTTGTCGGCAGGATAAAGTTCATAGCAGCCTGCGCCGTGGTGGTAGGGATCATCCTTGGGCGCGTAGATGTAAGTGTTCAGCTTGTTGCGGCCGTAGAAATCCAGCTGAGCCAGGCGGGATTCTGTGCTCCAGGGGATGCCGTAGTACCCCTCCACCACACCGCGGTAGGGTAAATCCGGCCAATCAATAATAGTGCCTGTGGGCAATTTTCCCTTTTTGGCGACCTCATCCAGTGATTCGCCCCGGTAGGGGTCCTTGTGTGCCGCCAGAGCGGAATTCTGCCCGCGCAACAGCTGAATGATGGTCTGTCTGGCATAGAAAAGGCCGGAGTCATCATTGGCATAGACCGTCAACTTGCCCGGGCTGATGGAAATCGCGTATCCTTCATTTACCTTGGGAAGCTTGTCCCAGAGTCCACCGCGGGACTTTTTGCTTCTTTTCCGCACGGATACTTCCTTGATGCTGGTATACTTATCGCACAGTTCCATGCGCTGCGGACGTGGATATACCGGAGATTCTGCAGAGACTCCGGGAGAAGCACAGCAGAACGCCAGCGACAACGCAAGTAGAAGGCCTTTCATCATGGCAGAAAGCAAAATAACAGGAACGCTAGCCATTCTACCACATTGACGACTGAAACCAAGCATAAATTAAAATCAGTGATTATACAGGTAGACAAAAAGCCGCGTCAGACCGTGAATGACCAGATAAACGATGAAACAACAGAGGAGTAAATCAGAAACGGAGTGAACAGGTAAAATCAGCGCCTCCATAAGAACAGGAATCCTCCAGCAGGAAAGAGAAACCGGCATCAAGGCCAGCACCGTATACAACACGATGCGCCGTGGCGATGCCGCCACCCCCGCAGCTACAGAAAATGCAAGCAGGCTCCCCCATATGACCAGATGGAACAGGAAAAGCAGCAAGGCAAAGATAATCATGGGAGCATGATGCCTGCATGCACAGTCAATGTAAAGGCAAAAGTCCGCGGTCTCATGGTAATTTTCGAATTGTTGGCTTGAAGTGATACACGGGTCTATGCTAAACTCTACGCATGAACCTCATTCGCAGTTTCGTTCTTGCTGTGCTGGCCAGCAGCGGCCTGAGCATGGCTCAGTTTAATGGCATGATGGGCTTTGAGGCTCCATCTACCATAAGTGTGAGTTCTGCCGCCAGCGTGCGGAGCTACCAGCCCGGCAAGCCCTTCTATGTGGCGCTGAAGGGCGAGATTACCCCCCCCTGGCATGCCTACTGGCAGAACCCCGGCACAGTGGGTGAACCCATGAGTGCAGATATAGCCGTGCCGGCCGGGTTTACCGTAAAGGGCCCATTCTGGCAGGTACCGCACAAGCACGAGGGCATTCTGGGTGTGGCCTACACCTATGAGAACCCGGTAATTGTATGGGAAATCACCCCTGAAGCAAATGCCCCGGCTACCGCAACCTTCACTCTGTCTGCCACGGCTCAGACCTGCTCTGATGAAGGCTGCAACGCCCCTGAAACGCAGACCGCCACACTGGAACTGGCCGCAGGGGATGCCGCAGCCAATCCCGCCTGGGCAGAAGAACAGAAGCTGACCATCGGCCCCGGCGACACGGCCACCACGGTAACAGCCAGCCAGCAGGGCAACACGGTAAGCATCAGTTTCACGGCAGATGCCGGTCTGGAATCAGCCTACTTCTTCTCTGCAGATAACAGTATCTCCCCCACAGCTGAGCAGAAACTCACCTCCAATGCTGATGGCAGCTACACGCTGGCGCTCACCCGAAATGACAACAGCGATGCGATGTACCCTGTGAAGGATGAAGCCACGCTCGGTAAGCCGCTGACCTCCCTGGAAGGCGTGCTCGTATTCGGAGACAAGCACTGCTCTGTGAGCGCAGAAATGGGTGCTGCTGCACCTGTTGCCACCGCCTCTGCCGGTGTGCCGGAGGGGCTGGCCGCTCTCTGCCTCTCCCTCTTCATCGGCGGCCTTATCCTGAACCTGATGCCCTGCGTATTCCCGGTCATCGGCCTAAAGGTGATGAGCTTTGTGCAGATGGGTGGCGGCAGCCGCCGCAAGGTATTCACCCACTCCATGATTTTCGTGTTGGGCGTGCTGGTTTCCTTCTGGATTATTTCCGCGCTCATGATTGTGTTCTCCAACCTGAGCACACTGGCTGAGGTGCCGTGGACCCAGTGGCTGAGCACCCTGTGGAACGATGCCGGTTCCTCCACCCGCAGCTGGGCTGAGTGGATGCAGAATCCGTGGATTGTCTACGCCATCCTCCTTCTGCTGCTTGTGCTGGGTCTCAGCATGTACGGCGTGTTCGAAATCGGCGCTGGAATCACCGGTGCCGGTCAGGGTGTGCAGAATAAGGAAGGCCTGCTCGGCTCCTTCTTCCAGGGCTTCTTCGTCACCATCGTAGCAACACCCTGCAGCGCCCCCTTCCTGGGTGCAGCCATGCCCGCTGCCATGGCCCTGCCCGGCGTGTGGATGACCCTGGCGCTCACCTTCATGGCCCTGGGGCTTTCCTTCCCCTACATCGTGCTGGGTATGTTCCCTGCGCTGGTGCGTCTGCTGCCCCAGCCGGGTGAGTGGATGGAATCCCTGAAACAGGGTCTTTCCTTCCTGCTCTTTGCCGCCGCTGCCTGGATGCTCTATGTGTACCTCGCCTTCTGGCCGGCCAGCGAAAGCACCGATACCATGTGGGTGAACATGTCCCTGGTGGTGTTCTGCGCCGCATTCTGGGTATATGGCCGCTGGTGCCTGCCCTTCCGCCCGCTGAGCACCCGCATCATCGGTTTTGTGGTAGCTCTGCTGCTGGCAGCTGCCGGTTTCTGGGGCGCACGCCCCTATGCCCCCGCTGAAAACCAGCTGGAATGGGAGGAATGGAGCCCCGCTGCCATGCAGGAAGCGCTGGAGAATGATACCCCCGTGTATGTAGACTTCACCGCCAAGTGGTGCGCCACCTGCCAGGCAAACAAGAAAGTTGCCTATACCGATGAGGTTTATGCCGCCATGAGCGAAGCAGGCGTGGTTCTCATGCGCGCCGACAAGACTGCACCTAATCCTGAGATTGATGCCGAGATGCGCAAGCTGAACCGCAGCTCTGTGCCCGTGAATGCCCTCTATGTGCCCGGCAAGGAGCCTGTGGTGACCAGCGAGTTGCTGACTCCGGATTACATGCTCGACTTCCTCAAGGAAAACCTTCCTGCAGAGGATAGTGAGGAAGAATAAATCTTCCCGCTGTACTTCCGATACACGAATCGCGCTACCGTTCATTCTGCGGTAGCGCGATTTTTCATTGCAGATGATACTCAACGGAGTATCCGTCAGTCATCCTCCGTCATGCTCTCATAAATCACGTTCTTCAGGCTGACATATATTTCTGCACAAGGCATGACAACCGGAAGGGTCAAGGCACTCGCCACCGTCACAGGCAGATCCACACAGACAAATGCAAGGCCGGCAATAGGATAGGCCCACCAGGCATGCGAAGTTGCGTGTGATTCCCCAGTCAGGTAGACAATCCCCTCCGGGGTATCATTGGCAAAGGCACCTGTACGGCAAGTGGCGCACACCATAAGCGGCTCGGCGTCCAGGCTGGCCCCAGGCGGCAGATTATCAAGAATATCATTCGTACATTCGTAGCGGCCACTCATCCACGGCGCCTCAAGCCAGCCAGAATTCATGGCCACACCATACCTCCCGCGCGGGTTTACCGAAACATAGGCCACCTGTGCAGCAGCTCCGGGCCTGACAGTCAGTTGACCAGACGGCAATGTGAAAAGAACATCATATAATTCCACCCTGCGACGCTCGAACATTGTCCTGCACCCCCGGACATATCGACAGTCCTCCACTCTCCATGTAGGCAGCTCGGTATCCATGGCAACAATCACCCCCTCGAACTCCCGTCCATAATCCGCAATGCGAGTGGAGATGTGGGTAATGCAGCTGCTCAACAAACAAGCCGTCAGCGCAGAGAACAGTAACCGCCTAGGCTTCATCGCTTCCTCCCTTCCTGCTTACGCAGCGAAATTCCCGCGGCTCTCTGGGAGTCTCTTCCGCCCATATTCCCCTGCCCGCCGCCCTGGCTCGGGCCTCAGCCTCAGCAAGCAGCTCATCATCTGCCGCGTAATACTTGTAATGCCAGGCAAGCCCCTCCTTCAGCATGAAACGGTTTACATACCGAGCACCGGCATACACCCTGCCCACGTAGCGGCCATATTTGTCGACATCGAGCACCTCGACGCGAATCTTCTTATCATAGATAAGTTTCCCGAGTTTCTTACGCGCAGCAAGGGCACATTCCTGGTCCTTTTCGGGGGCATCGATGCCATACAGCCGCACGCGAACCCGCTCGCCATCCGGCAGCTCCAGATGCAGCGAATCTCCATCCGACACGCCTACGCAGATGCCTTCCAGCAGCTGTGGCGGTTGTTCATTATCTGTGCAGGAAATCGGCATTTCACTCAGCTTTCAGTTCACCACAGAAACCGATGCGTTTATGGAAAGACACCGTATCGCTCTTCAGCTCACTGTACGTCTTTGCCATAACAGATACGGTTTTTACATTCTTTTCAAATCCGAAGAAACAACGCACTTCCCCTTCACCGGATGCCCGACAGATACTGATGATTTCCGCCTCCTCGCCTGACGGTGTCTTAAAAATAAAATCGTCAAGCATGTTGGCATCACCATTGCTCATGGAAATCCTCAATTTATCGTTTTCATCCCATTCGTAGGATACGTCACAACCAGGGATATTCAGTTTCCCCTTCTCCCCCATTTTCACCGTCTGGGCAGGCTGGGTGACAATATCGCCGCCAAACGTAACAATCAGATTGCCCATGATTTCCACCCATTCACCCTGCGGAGCAGTATAGACATTAAACTCAATCACGTCTCCGCTCTGAGCGAAGATTTTATCGGGAGATCCCTCAAGAGCGTTACCCTTCGCATCGGTAATGGAAACATCATTCGCACTGATAGCCAGAACTGTCATCTTCTCCGATGGAGGCACTACCTGGATTTCTACCGACAGAGACGCACTGCGCAGCCATCGCGGAATAGATTCCTCCTCTGCCTCCATAGGGAACTCGCGGGTCAGAGACTGCAAACGGCA
>JAZOTV010000106.1:0-11030 GCA_045657815.1 Akkermansia sp. | reverse complement strand
TCAAGAAGCACCTCGATCTGATCGCCCACCTCGATTTCCTCGTCCTCGAACTCGGAAACGGGGATGACACCCTCAGACTTGTAACCAATGTCCACGAGGACTACCTGCGGGCGGATTTCAAGGATGGTACCGTTCACGATGTCACCCTTGCGGAAGTTCGGAAGCTTGGCATTGATCAAAGCTTCCAGTTCAGTGTTGCTCATTATAATGATGTTTATAGGTTAATGATTTACGCGCTTCCACCAAGGCCCCTACCCGGCAGCTCATGAGGCACCTGTATGCCACCGGGGGAAAACGCGGTGCGGCATTTTACTAAATCCCCATTCCTCTGGCAAGCCTTTTTTCCTCAATTTTCACCTCTATTTTCGCGTGGCGGTTGCAGGTGGTGGCTCTGCGGCTTTACTGTGCGTGGAGCAAATGCGCTTGAGTTGCCGCTCAGCATTCGCCATGTAGGTGTAATAGCAACGCCGGGACAGGAAATTATAATGCCCCAAGCTCCGTATACTGGCGGTCATGCTTCTCATCCAGCACCTTCGAGGGAGCCTGCCCGGTGAGCACCAGCGGCAGGGGCGCCAGAAACACCCCCCTGAAGTCATCATCGCTCGCCGGGGTATCCAGACCATACGCCTTGCTGCCTGCCACTCAATCGAGGCAGACAAGCGGACGCACAGAATCAATATCAATCGGCATCAATCGTTTACAGTCTCACGCAGATACCTTCGTTGTGGAGGTACTGCTTAAGCTCCGGGATTTTGATTTCGCCGAAGTGGAACACGCTGGCGGCCAGGGCGGCATCGGCATGGCCCAGGCGGAAGGCATCCGCAAAGTGCTCCCTGGCACCTGCACCGCCGCTGGCAATGACGGGGATGCTCAGCTCATCGGACAGGCGGGCAAGAGCCTCGTTCGGGAAGCCCTGCTTCACGCCGTCATGATCCATGCTGGTAAAGAGAATTTCACCGGCACCGCGGTCGGCAACCTCGCGGGCCCAGTCGAAGAGCGTGCGCTCCACGCGGATGCGGCCACCGTTCACATAGCAGTGCCAGCCATCGGCATCGCAGCGGGCATCAATGGCGGCCACGCATACCTGGGAACCGAAGTGGGAGGCAATCTCATTCACCAGCTGAGGGTTGCGAATTGCTGCGGAGTTGAGGCTCACCTTGTCGGCACCGGCTTCCAGCAGGCGTGCCACATCCGCCAGCTCATGAATACCTCCACCCACGGTGAACGGAATGGAGATAGCCGCAGCCACACGGGACACCATATCAGTGAAGGTCTTGCGACCTTCGTGCGTAGCGGCGATATCGAGGAACACGAGCTCATCTGCCCCCTGTTCGCTGTAGGCCTTGCCCAGCTCCACGGGGTCGCCGGCATCGCGCAGGTTCACGAAATTGATACCTTTGACGGTGCGGCCGTCCTTGACGTCCAGACAGGGGATGATGCGTTTAGCGAGCATGATAAAATGATTAGTGATTAGTGATTAATTCAGGAAGATTGATGCGGCCTTCGTAGTAGGCCTTGCCGAAGACCACGGAGGGGATGCCGGCGGCATCGAGCGCGCGGATATCCTCAGTGCAGCTCACGCCGCCACTGGCTATGAGCCGGCAGCCGGGATGCTTGGCCATGATTTCGCTGTAAAGCGCTGTGTTCGGGCCTCCCAGGGTGCCATCGCGCGAGATATCGGTGCAGAGCACGCGGGTGATGCCGTGGCTCATGTAGAAGCTCACGAATTCATCCAGGCTCATGCCGCCGTCCTCGCGCCAGCCCTTGATCATCACGCGGCCATTCAGCGCATCAGCCCCCACAATGAAGCGGTCCGGGCCGTATTTCTCTGCCCACTTGAGGAGACGCTGCGGGTCAGTAGCAGCCAGGCTGCCCACTGTCACCATAGCGGCCCCGTGGTCAAAAGCGGCCTGCAGGTCGCTCTCCTGCTTGATGCCACCGCCGAAATCCACCGTCATGCCCAGAGCGGTAATTTTCTTGAGCGTCTCCAGGTTCACAATGTGGTCTGCCTTGGCGCCATCGAGGTCCACCACATGCAGACGGCGCACGCCCATATCGTAGAAACGGCGGGCCACGTCCTCAGGATGCGGGTCATAGGTCTTCTGGGCAGCATAGTCGCCCTTGGTCAGGCGCACACACTGGCCACCGATGTTATCGATTGCAGGAATGAGCTCAATCATGGCAGAGGTGAATGAAATTGTGAAGGATGCGCAGCCCCACGTCGCCGCTCTTTTCGGGGTGGAACTGGGTGGCGTAGAAATTGCCACGTCGCAGGGCGGAGGCATAGCTTACACCGCCGTAGGTGGTGCGGGCAATGGTCTCGACGCAGTCGGGCACGTAGAAACTATGAACAAAATAGACGAAATCGCCCTCCTTCAGTCCCTCAAAGAGCGGCGTTCGGAGGTTTTCGATGGTATTCCAACCGATCTGGGGAATTTTCACGCGGCCTTCCTCACAGGTCGACGGGAAACGCACCACGGGGCTCTCGAACACACCCAGACAGGGGGTATCGCCTTCCTCAGAATGGGCGCAGAGATGCAGCTGGCCGATGCAGATGCCCAGCACAGGCTGCTTCAGGTTGCGAATCACCTCTCCCAGGCCGCTTTCGCGCAGGTAGGCCATGGTGTTGGCGGCTTCGCCCTGCCCCGGGAAGATGACGCGGTCGGCGCTGGCGAGCTCGGCGGCATCGTCCGTGACCACCGGCTCCACGCCGATGCGGTGGAGGGCATTGATAACGGAGCGGATATTGCCCGCATTGTATCTGACAACGGCTACTTTCATATCTCAAAGCGTTCCCTTGCTGGAAGGCAGCACCAGGTGGCGAACATCGCGCTGCACCGCCACGCGGATGGCCCGGGCCAGTGCCTTGAATGTGCCTTCAATCTTGTGGTGCTCATTATCCCCCTCTGCCTTGATGCTGAGGTTCATGAGCGCGGCATCGCTCAGGCTCTTGAAGAAGTGGTAGAACATCTCCGTGGGCATATCGCCGATGCGCTCGCGCTTGTACTCAGCCGCCCACTGCAGCCAGGGGCGCCCGCCGAAATCCAGCGCAGCGCTGCACAGGCAGTCATCCATGGGCAGGCAGTAACCATAGCGGGAAATGCCCAGCTTATTGCCGATGGCCTTACGCAGGCATTCACCCAGAGCCAGGCCGGTGTCCTCGATGGTGTGGTGCTCGTCCACGTACAGGTCGCCCTTCACGCGGATGGTCACGCCCATGCCGCCATGGTGGGCAAGCTGGGCCAGCATGTGGTCGAAAAAGCCCAGCCCCGTGCTCACCTCGCAATAGCCGGGGCGGTCGAGCTCCAGCTTCACGTAGATATCCGTCTCGCGGGTGGTGCGCTGCACCTCGGCGCTGCGTTCACCAGCCACCAGAATCTCGGTAATCTTCTTCCAGTCCATGCCGTCGGCACCAATCTGCAAGGCCTTGCAGCCCAGGTTCTGAGCCAGCTGCACATCCGTGGCACGGTCGCCGATGACATAGCAGTTCTCCAGGTCATAGGAGCCGTCCATATAAGCGGTGAGCATACCGGTGCCGGGCTTGCGGGTGGGGGCGTTATCGTGAGGGAAATGGCGGTCGATGAGGATATCATCAAACTCTACACCCTCGCCTTTCA
This sequence comes from Akkermansia sp., assembly GCA_045657815.1. Classification (GTDB taxonomy): domain Bacteria; phylum Verrucomicrobiota; class Verrucomicrobiia; order Verrucomicrobiales; family Akkermansiaceae; genus Akkermansia. Next base: position 7,413 of record JAZOTV010000106.1, on the reverse strand, counting down.
GCGTGTCGAGAATAAAGTTATGCACCGGCCAGAATGTATCCTCCGGGAAGGAATCGGTACCCAGGCCGTCCTGGTTGCTCACCATCACGAACTCGTAATCGGTCAGCTCGCGGATGGTGCTCAGCGCGCGGAAGGTGCCGGGCACAAACACCAGCTTCTCGAAAGCATCTATCTGCTCGTCTGCCGGCTCCTGGATGATGGTGCCGTCGCGGTCGATGAAAAGGGCCTTTTTCTTCATAGCTCAGAATTTCTTGAGGGCTGCCAGCAATTCGTCATTCTCCTCAGGGGTACCGATGGTGATGCGCAGGCAGTTCCGGCACATCATGATGCGGTGACGGTTGCGCACGATGATACCCTGGTCCACCAGCGCATCGTAGATGCCGCAGGCATCATTCACTTTGGCAAGGAAGAAGTTGGCATCGCTCGGGTACACCTTCTCGCAGATAGGCAGGGAGGCCACAGCCTGCATCATGCGGGCACGTTCGGAAAGAGCTTCGTCCACCCAGGTGCGGATTTCATCCATGTGCTCCAGGCGCTCCATGGCGGCACGCTGGGTGAGGATGTTCACGTTGTAGGGGTACTTCACCTTGTTGAACAGGGCGATGATTTCCGGATGAGCCAGCGCCATGCCGAGGCGGATACCGGCAGAAGCCCAGGCCTTGGAGAAGGTGTTGAGCACGATAAGACGCGGGTACTCCTCCAGCAGGGCGCTCACCGAAGAACCGGCGGGAGCAAAATCGATGTAAGCCTCGTCCACCACCACGATGCCGGGGAAAATATCCAGCACCTTGCGGATTTCCTCCAGCGGGAGCAGATTGCCCGTGGGGTTGTTCGGGCTGCAAATGAAGATAACCTTCGTGCAGGGGGAGTAGATGGACTGCAGGAAGTTCTCTGCGTTGAACTGATAGTCCTCTTCCAGCGGGATAGCGTTGTAGCGGATGTCATTGATATCAGCGCAGACTTCGTACATGCCATAGGACGGAGCAATGGCCGCGACCTCATCCACACCGGGGGTGCAGAAGGTACGGAAGATGAGGTCTATGGCCTCATCGCTGCCGTTGCCCAGGAAAATACGCTCCGGCGCCACGCCCTTGTAGGCGGAAATCTTCTGCTTCAGCTCCCACTGCAGCGGGTCGGGGTAGCGGTTGTTCGGCGCGTTGTGCGGGCACTCGTTGGCATCCAGGAACACATGGGCGGCCTTGCCGGCATACTCATCGCGGGCTGAGCTGTAAGGCTTCAGCTTCAGGATATTCGGGCGCACCAGGCGGGCAATGCCGGTACCCTGCTCTTCCTGCGGCATGGTGGCCACCGCCTGCATGCGCAGAGTCATGGCGCGGGCATGGGCATCCAGCTGTTCAGCCTGGGCCATGAGCTCCACGGTGCTGCCAATACTGCGGATACCCTCCGGGGTGAGGGTCTGCAGGGTGAGCTTGCGCTGGAAGCTGTCGATGCAGAGGCTGCTGTAAGCGCGCACACAGCCCATAGTGGGCAGTGTGTGATTGGTGCCGCTGGCGTAGTCGCCGGCGCTTTCGCAACTGAAGTTGCCCAGGAAGATGGAACCGGCGTTGATGGTTTCCTTCGCCACGGCGGCGGCATCCTGCATGGCGATGATGAGGTGCTCGGGGGCGTAGGCGTTGGTAAAATCGATGGCATCCTGCTTATCAGCCAGCACGATGATGCGGCTGTTGGCAATGGATTTTGCGGCCACTTCCCTGCGGGGCAGCTCAGCCAGCTGCTTCTCCACCTCGGCAGCCACGGCTTCAGCCACGGCGGCATCGGTGGTCACCAGCATGGCCTGGCTATCCGGGCCGTGCTCTGCCTGGCTCAGCAGGTCAGCCGCCACAAAAGCGGGCACACAGGTGGAATCTGCCAGCACCTCCACCTCGCTGGGCCCGGCGGGCATATCAATGGCCACACCAGCCAGGGAGGCCAGCTGCTTGGCAGCGGTCACATAGGCATTGCCCGGGCCGAAAATCTTATCAACCTTCGGCACAGAGGCGGTGCCGAAGGTCATGGCAGCGATGGCCTGAGCGCCGCCAACCTTGAAAATACGCTTCACGCCGCAGAGGTCTGCGGCAAAGAGGATGGCCGGATTCACCATGCCGTCCTTGCCGGGAGGCGTGCAGAGCACCACTTCCTCGCACCCGGCCACAGCAGCCGGAATGGCCAGCATGAGCACGGTGGAGAACAGCGGAGCCTGACCACCAGGCACATAGAGTCCCACGCGCTGAATGGGCAGCGTGCGCTGCTCGCATTCCACGCCGGGAGCAGTCTGCAATTTCACCGGAGCCTGGGCGGCATACTGCAACTCATGGAAATCATAGATGTTGCAGTATGCCAGCTCAATGGCTTCCTTCAGTTCCTGCGGCACGAGGCTGCGGGCAGCCTCCACCTCTGCATCAGAGACAGCCAGGGACTCCAGCTCCACACCATCAAAACGGTGGCCATACTCATGCAATGCCTGGTCGCCATGCGCATGCACGGCATCCATGATGGGGCGCACCACATCAAAGAGTTGCGTTACATCAAAAGCCGGACGGCGCACCAGCTCCGTCCACTGTTCACGAGTCGGTTCCGTTATGATGGTCATGAGGATTAATAGATTACAGAATCATTTTTTCGATAGGAAGCACCAGGATACCCTGAGCACCGGCCTCCTTAAGTTTGCCGATGATTTCCCAGAAGCAGGATTCATCCAGCACGGTGTGAATGCTGCACCAGCCCTCCTGGGCCAGCGGCATGATGGTGGGGCTCTTCACGCCCGGCAGCACGGCCACAATCTGGTTCACGCAGTCCTTCGGGGCGTTCATGAGCACGTAGCGCTTGTCGGCAGCCGTCATCACGGCATCCATGCGGAACAGCAGCTTTTCCAGAATCTCGCGCTTCTCGGCGCAGAGGTTCTTGTTGGCGATAAGCACAGCCTCGCTCTCCAGCACCACTTCCACCTCGCGCAGGTTGTTGCTCACCAGAGTGGCACCGCTGCTCACGATATCGAAGATAGCATCGGCCAGGCCGATACCGGTGGAGATTTCCACCGAACCCGTAATCACATGAATATGAGCCTGAATGCCCTGCTCCTCCAGCCACTTGCGAAGAATGACGGGATAGGAGGTGGCAATGCGGCGGCCCTGGAGCCACTGCGGACCAGTGTATTCATGTTCCTTGGGAATGGCAATGCTCAGGCGGCAGCCACCGAAGCCGAGCTTCTTCACGATATCGGCATCGCCCATGCGCTCCAGATACTCGTTGAGGCCCACCACGCCAATATCGGCTACGCCATCGGTCACGGTCTCGGGAATATCGTCATCGCGCAGGTAGAGCACCTCCATGGGAAACTTGCGGGCGGCTACCAGAAGAGTACGCTTCGAGGAACTTACCTTGATGCCGGCTTCGGCAAGAATGGCCATGGTGTCTTCATTCAGACGGCCCTTGGATTGTACAGCAATTCTCAATTTCATGTTGTCAGGAAAGGTGGATTTTGCAGATTTGCTTATCATAGAACAAGGACGCGTCTATGAAATAGATGCGTCCTCGTCCTCTAGCACATGTGTGCCGGCATGATTTACTCGGAAACCTGTGCGGCAGCTTCCTTCAGGTTCTTACCAACCTTGAACTTAACCACAGTGCGGGCGGGAATCGGAACATTCTTGGCGGGATCCTTGGGGTTGCGGCCAACCTTGGGCTTCACTTCCTTCACAGTGAAGGTGCCGAAGTTGCGCAGCACAACGCGATCACCCTTACCCAGAGCATCGGTAATCAGCTCGATGGTCTTCTGGATGATGTCAAGCACTTCGTTCTGCGTGAAGCCGTTGTCCAGCTCAGCGCATACCTTGTTTACAAGCTCTCTCTTAGTAATCGTATTTGCCATAATAAAATCGCTTTGTTGAAAAGCCGGGCGCATTGTAAACCAAAAAAATCCTTTTGTCTCGCCTAAAATGTCAAAAACACCCGATTTTTGTGTCACGGACCCGTTTTTTCAAGTAAAATCAGGGAATTTGGGTTGACGCATCGCGATTTTCCCCGCATTCTAGTACCAGTACATGGCAAATCAATACAGCATCCAGTTAAGTCAGGTCGAAGCAGCCGCTCTCAAAAAAAAGCTAGAGAATAATCGAGATTTTAAAGAAAGTTCCAGGGAATATGCAGACTATTGTTATGAGACTTCTCAGGTGAATGTGGCATTCTACCCGAAAAAGGGACGCCTGCTCATTCAGGGCCGCGGAGCAGATGATTTTCTGACCCGTATTCTGCAGCTGCAACCGGAGGAAAAAGCCCCCGCCCTGAGCACCACCCTGCCAGCACTGGTAGATACCACCCCGCATTTCGGTGTGGACGAAAGCGGCAAGGGAGATTACTTTGGGCCGCTGGTCATAGCCGGTGTGTATACCGATGAACGCTGCGCGGCGGAGCTGGTGCGCCTGGGCTGCAAGGACAGCAAGGCCATTCCTGATGATAAGAAGATTGGTGCCATTGCCGAGAAAATCAAAAAAACCGCCGGTGTGGTGTATGAGGTAGTCTGCATCGGCCCCCGCCGCTATAATGAATTATACGCCGAGATAGGCAACCTGAACAGATTACTCGCCTGGGGGCACGCGCGCGTGATTGCCGCGCTGCATGAGAAAGTACCCACCTGCCCCCGCGCCCTGAGCGACCAGTTCGCCAACGAATGGGTGCTCAAACGCGCCCTGGGCCAGCGCCACATCCCCGTGCAGCTGGAGCAGCGCACCAAGGCAGAAAGCGATGTGGCCGTGGCGGCCGCCTCCATCCTGGCACGAGCCCGCTTTGTGCAATGGATGCAGCAGACCGCCGCAGCCAGCAACTGCCCCATGCCCCTGGGCTGCGCCCCGCATGTTACCCGCGCAGCGCAACATTTCATTGATACTCATGGCCGTGAGCGTCTGCAGGATGTTGCCAAACTGCATTTCAAGGTAACCCAGAAACTCAAATAAACAAAAAAAATCCACTTTTTTTCAAGAATTAGCTTGCAAGGCGCCCGAAATTCGTGTATATTTCCGCCGCACCCCTTCACCAAGGGTTCATGCCAAGCATGGGCAGGTGTCTGAGTGGTCGAAAGAGCACGATTGGAAATCGTGTGTACGTCAAAAGCGTACCGAGGGTTCGAATCCCTCCCTGTCCGGTAAAAAGCCGCAGAAGTCATTGATTTCTGCGGCTTTTTCGTATGTTTACCTCAAAGGCTCTGACATCCCGGCCGCGTGGTGTTAAATTCGCGCAGTGCACCATACTTGCACCGAATCCGATTTCAAGAACCAAAGAGAGGCCAGGGCAGCTGCACCCGTTTTTTCCAGAAATGAGAACCCCCTCCCTGATAATTCTGCCTTTACAATTGAACGCGGGCGGGCTATTATGGGCGGCATGAGCCACACTAAGGTATCTGATAATATGGAAGCGCTCATCAAGCTGGCGCTCGACGAGGATTTTGGCGATGGTGATGTGACCTCGCTCTACTTTGTACCCGCAGAACTGCAGGCCCGCGCCCTGCTGCGCCCCCGTACCCAGGGCGTGCTTTCCGGCGTAGAAGTGGCCCGTGCCGTGTTCAAAGCGGTGGATCCCACACTGAAGGTGGAGGTATACCTGAACGATGGCGATGAAGTTTCCCCCGGAGCCGTGATCATGATGATTGAAGGCAAGGCCCAGTCCATTCTGGGAGCAGAGCGCACGGCGCTCAACTTCATTCAGCGTCTTTCCGGCGTGGCCAGCATGACCCACAAATACGTGAAGGCCATCGCTCACACTGACTGCAAGCTGCTGGATACCCGCAAGACCACCCCCGGATACCGACTGCTGGAGAAGGCTGCCGTGGTGCACGGCGGCGGCAATAACCACCGTCTGGGGCTGTATGACCGCGCTATGGTGAAGGATAACCACCTCATGACCGATGGTGACACCGGCCACCTGCAGGCCTGCATCGATAAGCTGAAGAGTGAACGCCCCGGCGTGGAGGTGCAGCTGGAGGCCGATAACCTGCAGCAGGTGGAAGCCTTCCTGAAGCTCAACGGTGTAGATTACATTCTGCTGGATAACATGAGCAATGATGACATGCGCAAGGCTGTGGAGATGCGTGGTCAGAACGGCAAGCCCTATTTTGAGGCTTCCGGTGGTCTCACCCTCGCCACGGCTCCCGCTGCGGCCGAGACCGGTGTGGATTTCATGAGCTTCGGTTGCCTCACGCACTCCGTTCCCTCCCTCGACCTGGGGTTGGATTTCACCGTGGAGCGCTGATCTGCCGGCATGCTCACACCGCTGGAAGCACTTGTAACACTCAACCTCATTCCCGGGCTCGGGTCCATGAGGATTCAGGCACTGCTGGAATTTTTCGGCAGTGCCGAACTTGTGCTCAGCGCCCCGGAAAACATGCTGGCCATGGTGCCCCGCATCGGTCCCAGGCTGGCTGCCGCCATTGCAGACTGGAGGAACTGCACCAACGCCCGGGCAGAACTCCAATGTGCAGCAGACCACGGGGTACGGGTGGTCACCATTCTGGACAGCGATTACCCGGCCGCCCTGCGCCGCATGAGCGACCCACCGATTGTGCTCTATGTGCGGGGTAACTGGCTGGCGGCAGATGATGAGCGCAGCGTAGCCATTGTAGGTACCCGCCAGGCTTCGCCCTACGGCAACACCACAGCCCGACGCTTCGGGCGGGAACTGGCAGATGCCGGCTGCACCATCATCTCCGGTCTGGCCCGCGGTATCGACACAGCCGCCCACTGGGGCGCCATTGATGCCGGCGGCCGCACCATTGCCGTCATGGGCTTCGGGCTGGCCGAATTCTATCCGCCGGAAAATGCCGAACTGGCCGACCGCATCTGCGCCGGGCACGGTGCCTTGGTGAGCGAGTTCCCCATGTACATGCGGCCTGCCCGCACCACCTTCCCGCAGCGCAACCGCATTGTGGCCGCGTGGAGCCGCGCCACTCTGGTGGTGGAAGCTCCGCAGCGCAGCGGTTCACTGCACACCGCCGGCCTGGCCGCTGAATATGGCAACAGCGTATTCGCCATTCCCGGCCCCATTACCCAGATCAGTTTCTCTGGCTGCCACTCACTCATCCGCGACGGCGCAATCCTCTGCACCTCACCCGCCGAACTACTGGCCGATATGGGCTGGAACAAAGCCCCGCAGCAACTGGAGCTTTTTGACACCACTGCCCCGGCAGAACAACAGGCCACAACGCAGCTGCCGGATGATGAGGCAGCACAGCTTCTGGCTGCCCTCCGCGCCGGGCATGACACACTGGACACCCTGTGCACGGCCCTGGGCAAGGGAGCCCACAGTATCACCCCTCTACTCATGCGGTTACAGATTGAGCGCCGCATACTTCCGCAACCGGGCGGCAGATTCACAGCGGTAAAATGAACACAGTTTAGGCTTGCAAAAGACAGCCCGCTGCAATAG
>JAZOTV010000105.1:0-3677 GCA_045657815.1 Akkermansia sp. | reverse complement strand
GCTGAGCAGCACGCAGAACCCCGGCTGCTTCACTGCGTGCATGATTTCTCCGCGTATCTGGTCAATGGGTAACATAGGTGCGCCGCATTGTACATGAAGCCTCCGTCAGAAGTCAAGCCCTCAAATCTCTCGGCCTCAGGCTGCGTAATCCTCTCTGCAGAACAGAAATTCTCTCCTTCCTCCAGGGCAGATGCCCTGTCCGCCTACCTATCCGGCAAGATTGGAGGGAAATTACACTACTCTCTCATTCCGGACTTGCGGAAACGTGCCGGATATGGTATAAAGTATCAGTTGCCTATGCCGAAAATTGCGGTCATCAGTGATATTCATGCGAACCTGCACGCCCTGTATGCTGTCATGGCGGACTACCAGAGTGAGCAGTGCGGTGCTGTGGTGTGTCTGGGGGATGTTGTGGGCTATAACGCTTACCCTCAGGAATGTGTGAATGAAATCCGAGCCATCGGCTGCCCGGTGGTAAAGGGAAATCATGATGAGGAGGTGGTGAACCTGGAGAATACCCGCATGAACCCGATTGCCCGGCGCGCCATGGAATGGACCCGCAGCCAGCTGAACGAGGAAAGCCTGGCCTGGCTGCGCAGGCTTCCCCTGCAGCGTATCGAACGCTCCAAATTCACCATCGTGCATTCCTGCCTGGATCAGCCGCAGGCCTGGAACTATATCCTGAATGCAAACGATGCCACAGGTAATTTCCAGCGCCAGTTCCTGCCGCTGTGCTTTCACGGGCATACGCACCAGCCCCGCGTGTTCACCTGGAACGGCCATCACGCCACGGAGCTTCCTGAATACTGGAGGCAGCTCCTGGCAGAGGGGGAAACCGAGGTGAAGCTGGAGTTTGGGCAGAAATACTTCATCAATGTCGGTTCCGTGGGGCAGCCGCGCGATGGCGATCCCCGCGCCTGCTACGCTATCTATGACCCTGACGCCGCCACGGTGCGGCTGCGCCGCGTGGAGTACGATGTAGCCAGCGCGCAGCAGGCTGTGCTGGCCGTGGGCCTGCCGGAATACCTCGCTGAGCGCCTCGGCACCGGGCATTGACCCCCATCCCCCTTCAATTTTCTCCGAATAACTTACCATCCATGTCTTTCATACGCCACTCTCTTCCTGCCATTATACTCTTCGTTCTGGGTACCCTGCTGGCATTTTACCTGGTGCCGGGTGAATTGGAGCAGATGAAATGGGAGGTCCCCGGCATGCCGGAAACCTACCCCATCGAACAACTTTGCCGCCCGGTGCTGCTCGGGCTGCTCTGTTATCTGCCTTTTGTCGGGGCTGCCATGTATATGTTCATGGGTACCATGGATCGGTACATGACCCGCAATTTCATCTCGTACTTCCTGATGTGTACGATGATTATGCTGCTGATTTACATTCTGGCAGATTTCACGGATAACATGGAGCGCTTCCGCTCCCGCTTTGATGACCCCGTGCTGCAGGCGTTGCATTTCTACGGCACCCAGCTGCCCATGTTCCTCTACCAGATTCTGCCCTACACGCTGCTCATGGGAACCCTCTGGTGCCTCAGCAAGCTGTGCGGCGGCTGCGAAATCACCGGAATGCTGCAGTCCGGGCGCTCACTGCTGCGCCTGTGCCTGCCGGTTTTCCTCATGGCCACGCTGGTATCCATGGCTTATGGCATCTGCGGTTTTCACTGGGCGCCCAATGGCTCCCTGTATCGCGAAATGGTGCTGAAGCGCAACAAGAATGCGGACGGCACAGCCAAATCCATCGTATACAGAAGCGATGCCACCTCCCGCATCTGGCGCATTGAGCGCCCTGCGCTCATCTCCAACCCTGGTGAGCCCATGGAAGGCGTGAACATCGACCAGTTTGACCCGCAGAAACGCGGCCGCCTGCTCAAGCAATATCGCGCTCGCAAGGCCACCTGGAACAAGGAAGACTCCACCTGGACCCTGGACCACGTCTATGTGCGCGAAATGGCGGCCCCCGGCACCCGCCCGAAGGATGATTCCTTTATCGAAACCGTCACCCTCGCCTTCGAGGAAAAACCATACCAGATTATCAGCCCGAGCCAGAGCGGCCGTATTGATTCCATGGGCACTTCTGCCCTGTATGAATATATTTCCTCCGGAGCCGGTTCCCGTGAGGACCGCCGCAAGAAACGCACGGAGTGGCATGTGCGCATAGCACGCATCTTCTCCTGCCTGGTGCTGGTGCTGCTGGCCATTCCCAGCGCTGTCACTTTCCAGCGGCGTGGCACAATGAAGGGAATAGGTGTGGCGGTGCTGCTGGCGGCGCTCATGCTCTTCTTCTACCGCGTATTCCCGGCGCTGGGTGAAGCCGGGCTCATACAAGCCTGGCTCAGCGCCTGGATTCCGAACTTCCTTTACATAGGCATTGCCATATACCTGTTCCGCAAGAATCTGGCCCACCGCTCATTCAGAGAATGGTGCCGGGCACGCCTCCAGGGAGAACTCTGATATCATTTCACCCGTATGAAACGCCCCAGGGGGATTATTTTCGATTTCGACGGCGTGCTGGTCGATACCGAATGGGCTATCTACCAGTCATGGGTGCACCTCTATGCCCGCGAAGGACAGGAAATCTCCATCGCCACCTACGCCCCCTGTTTGGGCGCTGGCTACTCGCACTGGGACCCCGCTGCCCACCTGGAGAAACTCATCGGCAAATCCTATGATTGGGAGAAAGAGACGCCCGCCCGCCAGGCCCGGCTGGAGGCCGACCTGGAGCGCATGGGGCTTATGGATGGCGCGCTGGAGCTGCTGGACTGGTGCGCAGAGCAGGGCATAGGACTTACCGTGGCCTCCTCCTCCTCCCGCCGCTGGGTGCAGGGCTGGCTCGAAAAACTGGGTATCTATGGCCGTTTTGCCGGCGTATTCACCCGCACAGATGGCTACGCCGTCAAGCCCAACCCTGCGCTGTTCGAGGCCGCCCGGCAGTGTCTGGCCCTGCCGCATGAGGAATGCCTCATCGTGGAAGACTCGGAAAATGGCACCATTGCCGCGCAGAATGCCGGCATCCCCTGCGTGGCAATTCCCAACCGCATGACCGAAAGCTCCGATTTCTCCCGCGCTGCCTATCGCTGCGCCTCCCTGCGCGAACTCCTCGCTTATCTTCAGGGTGCCTGCTAAATAGCTAAAATCAGTGTGTTAGAATTCATGCTGAAAAAAAATAGCAAAAAAATGCAATTTTGTGCTTGCAATTGGTGCGGGAACGGTGTATAATTCGCCCGCACCCCATCAATGATGGGCTTGCAGAATGGCTCGGTAGCTCAGTTGGTAGAGCAGCGGATTGAAAATCCGCGTGTCGGCGGTTCGATCCCGTCCCGAGCCATTATTTTTTTACCCTGATTTCTCGCTTTTTTTAGCTCTTCCACCATTAACGGGGCGTAGCTCAGCCTGGTAGAGCGCCAGCTTTGGGAGCTGGATGTCGCAGGTTCGAATCCTGTCGCCCCGATCAGATTTTTTCGTCAATAGCGCACTGTAGAAGATGTAACCCCTTCACAGTGCGCTTTTTTTTGGGTCAATAGCAAAAAGTGGGCTCTTCTGCTAGTTTTGTGGGATGAATCCCCAGATAACGAAAAACGAGAACGAAAAAATATCAGCAAAAGGTAGAAAAACATTGAGCATGGAGGAGATAACTCCTACCATGCCCAGTGTTATGTATTTGAAGTACTT
>JAZOTV010000104.1:0-3508 GCA_045657815.1 Akkermansia sp. | reverse complement strand
TGATTAATTAAGATTCACTCTGCAGGCTTCGGCGGAGGATTGTACGGTGACCAGGTATCGGTGTAGATACGGCTGATATTGCGCCCCAGGTGGGTATGCACAAAATCCGGAGTATCGCTGACTACTGCGCCATGCACCATGATGCAGCAACCCGAATCATGCAACTGGCGGACCAGCGGCACAGAAGATGGATGCGTCACCAGGTTCGTTTTCTGAACATCATCACTCTATCACGCGGAGGCGGGGGATGGCCGTCTGGCGAAGCTGCTCGTTCACGGCATCTACCGCAGAACGCTCCACATAGGCAGCATAAGGAGCCTTGTTGAACTCCAGCTTGATGAGGCCGTTCTCCGTCTGCTCATCCAGCAGAGTCGGCAGGTCCTTAAAGGAATACACCGGTTTGCCATTCACCGCGCGCAGGTGGCAGAAGCGCAGCTCATCATAGCCCTGGGTAGCCTCTGTAGGCAGCACAAAGGTGAGCCCGACCGGTTCGGCATACCCCTCCTTTTTCAGCTCCTCCTGGTTCAGCTCCAGCAGCTGGAGCTCCAGCGGCAGCATGCCGTTGTTGCGGGCGCGAATTTCCTCCAGGAGGGTTGAGGTAAGCGGCTGGAACAGCATGCCACCCCATACCACATAGCGCGGCTGGGCCCCCACTTTCTGCGGGCGGAACAAAGCGTTTTCCAACGCTGCGCGGTCCAGGCGCACCTGCACCTTCCGGGATTCACCCCCGCGGCTGATGGTAATCTCCAGCTCCTGGCCCATATCCTTCACGCCCCGCATGAGCACCGAAGCCGGGTGCAGGCCATAGCGGGGGTGATCGCAGCGGCCCAGATTATCCAGAGGGAGCCCCTCCAGAGCCGTAACCACATCCCCCTCCTTCAGGCCGGCTGCCTCTGCTGCACTTCCCGGCAGCACCTTGCTGAGGTAAAGACCATTGGCCGCAGCATCCAGCTTCAGATACTTGCGGAACTGGGGGTCATCCAGCTGGGTGAACTTCATGCCCAGCACCGGCACCCCGGCAGATTCCTGGGTCAGGAATCGCTGAATCAGCTCTGCATTCACCACCTGCATCAGGTGTTCCTGTTTCTTGTAACCCACACCGAGGCCGCACAGCTTGCCATCGCGCACCACCGGTGCGCCGGTGGTCTGCCCCTCCGGCAGCGGGCGGGCAGCACGCAGCACCATGAGCGGTACCTTATCACCCGCCACGTTCTCTGCGCGCAAATCCACATGCACCGGCTCCACGCCGTTGATAAGCCCGGCATAGGTGGCGGAATCACCCCGGTTCAGAGCCTCGCCCAGCGGCAGCGGGGTGCGGGTATCAAAAATGGAGGCATCTTCCTCGTGCTCCACCGTCAGCAGGGCCAGGTTCAAATCCTCATCATAACGCAGCACGCGGGCCACCACCGTGCGGCTCACATCCGGCAGGATAAGCTCCACATAAGTGGCGGAATCCACCACGCGGCCCACCGTCAGCACGCGGCCCTCGCCCATATACACCCCCAGAGCGCGGGACTGCCGGGGATTCTCCTTCTCCCAGGGCTGCATAGCATTATATTTCTGGAGAGTAGCACTCACCACCAGCTGGGAATGCGCAATTTCCGGCAGCTCGGCAGCGGGAGTGGGCGCAGCAGGCTCCGCAGGCGGCTCCACCGCAGGGGCAGGCTCTGCCTGCACCACCGGGAGTTGTGCCGGAATATCCGCCGGCAGCTCCTGGGGCAAACCGGCCAGAGCCTCCACCGGATGAGCAGCATGTTTCTTTTTGAGCGCAGTGCGCTCCGTGGGCTTGCAGGAGCTGAATGCCACTGCCAGAAGGGAAAGAATAGTCAGTGTCCGAATCATGATTCAGAAAAGAAGAAAAAGTTATTTAAGACGAGCAGGAGCCGGTATGTTGTATCGTTCAGAAATGCGCTTGTTGGCAGCATCCACCGTGGTATTATCAATTACCATGGGCCGGGGGGCATCCGCCAGCTCAATAACGGTGTATGCGGGGCGTTCCTCGCCCTCTGCCGGGTAAAGCAGGGAGTACAGATGCTCCAGCCCCTTCACCTCCACACCGTTCACCTTGGTCACGAGCGAGCGTCCAGGTTCATCAAAACGGGCATTCACCTCATCCGGCAGAGTGCGGGTCATGAGCACCAGGTCCTGCTTCACCGCAGATTCACCGCCGCGGGTGAAGCGATCCAGCTCCACCATCACCGCAGAGGAAGGCACCTGGTGCGCCTGCACCACATTGTACTCCAGCGGCTGGAACACCAGCCCCCCGAACACCACATAGCGCGGCTGCTCATCATAGCGCCGGGAAAGCACGCGAATGGAAGGCAGCGCCGCCAGGGTCACCTCTGCCTCTGTTACATCGCCGTCGCGCAGCAGGGTGAAATGCACCTTGTCACCGGCAAAGGAACGCTCTGCAAGTTCCTCCAGGCGCACACGCACGCCCTCCAGCTCAATCATGGCCGAGGCATCCACCGGCAGACCATTCACTGCCATGACCACATCGCCCACCTTCAGCGGGCCATCGCAGGCAGAGCCCTTCACCACATCAGAAACCATGCATCCCAGCGCATTATCCGTAAGGCCGTAGTGCCTGCGCAGCGCTTTATTTTCCATGGGCATGAAGCGCGCCCCGATTTCCACATAGCCATCATAGCGGCCATCCTGAATATCCTTCAGGAAATGGCGGATAACCGGCATCGGAATCACGTAGCCGGTGGAATTGGCCTGAAGAAGCCCCTGGAAAGCCACACCAATGACCTTATCCCCCTTCAACACCGGGCCACCGCTGTTGCCGGGGTTGATGGCGGCATCCACCTGCAGCGCAAGGTGCGCAATGTTGCGGGGATGAGCATAAGCAATCGTATCCACACGGGAAACAATACCGCGGGTCACAGAAAGGCGATTACCGCCAATGGGATAACCAATGGCGCGCACCGTATCCTCCAGCTGCGGCATCTCCTCGCTGAACTCCAGGCACGGCACTCCCTCAAAAGCGGAAAGGTCATCAATCTCCAGCAGCGCCAGATCCGCATCGTGCGCCACGAATTTCACCCTGGCCGGTATGCGGCGGGCATCCGCAAAAAGCGAAATATCAACCCTGGCGGCGTTTGCCACCACATGCGCATTCGTCATGAACTGCCCCGGGGCCACCAGGAACCCCGTGCCCGTGCCGCGGCCAAAACTGCCACCCTGCCAGGGGGTCTCGTAATTCGGGTTCCGGCTCACAACCTCCACCTTGACAATGCCGCGGTAGGCAGCAGCCAGCTGGTTCACCACCGGTTGCGGAGCAGCTGCCGGTTCTGCCGGGGCGGGTTCCACTGCCGGGGCGGCAGGCGCAGATTCCACCGGCGCAGGCTCTGCCACCGGAGCAGGCGCAGGCTCTGCCGGGGCAGGCTCTGCCACCGGAACAGGCGCAGGTTCTGCCGGCGCAGACTCTGCCACCGGAACAGGCGCCTCAGTGGGCACCACCGGAGCCTCCACCACCGGGGTCTCCACCACAGGAGCAGGCTGC
>JAZOTV010000103.1:0-7858 GCA_045657815.1 Akkermansia sp. | reverse complement strand
AGTGCCGGGTCTGCGCGAAATGCCCGAGTTTTAAAGCGCAAGGTGGAAATCCACCACATCGAGCCAGCGCCCCAGCTTATACCCCACTTTCGGGAAGCATGACACCTGCGTAAAGCCCAGCGCACGGTGAAAAGCACAGCTGGCGGCATTCTCCTGCGTGATACAGGCAATGATGCCGCGGCATCCCGCTGCCCGGCAGAGAGGAATCAGTTCCTGCATGAGGCGTCGCCCCATTCCCCTGCCCAGCTGTGCGGGGTGCAGGTAGATGGTACTCTCCCAGGTGTGAGCGTATGCAGCTCGCTCCTTCCACTGGTGTGCATAGGCATAGCCGAGAACCTGCCCCTCTTCCTCCCACACCAGAAAGGGATATTGCGCCACCACTTGCAGGATGCGAGCTCGCATGGTCTCCACACTCAGCGGCTCAGTTTCAAATGAAACCGTCGTTTCCTGCACATAGTAGTTATAGATATCGGCTATGGCGGCGGCATCCTCCGGGCAAACTGGGCGTATCATCTTCGTTTTCTGCTTATCTGACCATGGAAAAAGCCCGAGGCGTTAACCTCGGGCTTTTGAGCATCCCCACGCGGATTCGAACCGCGGTTCTATGACTGAGAATCATATGTCCTAACCCCTAGACGATGGGGACTTTTATGATGCTCGCAGACTTGCTGCGCCCGCATTATATATATCCACCCAGCCAAAGTCAAGCCAATTTTGTAAAAAAATGCAGATTTTTTACATTTTTTGTTCCAACCCGCACTTATGCAACAGAAAAATCTTGCACTGGCATGACTGATGCGCTAGTATCTCGACCAGCACGCGACAGCGCCTGCAAATCCCCGGATGGGTGGCAGAGCGGTTTAATGCAGCGGTCTTGAAAACCGCCGAAGGTTAATCCCTTCCGTGGGTTCGAATCCCACCCCATCCGTTACAAAACAAAGCACTGCAGATTTCCTGCAGTGCTTTTTTGCCACTGCGGGCGGGGCCCCACCTGTAAATGAATCATTCTACAAATCCCAATGGTCAAGCCATTTGAAGGATGTAATCCTGAACCGGCGGCCGAAAAGCTGGTTCAGGCGGGAAAGACTGGCCGTGTACTTTAAATCAGCCGAAAACTCAGCAGCATCGGGTGCATCCGCCGGGTCCACATAATCAATGGAGCGCTGCACCGTAGCCTCGCACCAGCACTGGGAAAGAACGGCCCCCACTTCATTGCGTACACAGCCGTAGGCCCGGATGGTGAAGGTATCATCCCGCACCGTCAGGATATTACCCAGGGAGGACAGCACATCGCTCTGTATCAGGTATCCGGGAGCGGCAGTATGCAAATCTCCTTTCTCGGCCTCGGGGAAGCGGTACAGCGAACCCTTCTGGGGAGAGACCTGCACCTCGCGGAAATCACGGTTGATATCCGTGCGGTCGATGGCGGCCTGCAGAGCGCCTTTCAGCGCATGCTCACCGCCTTTTTCATCCAGTCGGCGGTTGATGAAGTCGGACATGCTGAGGAAGGGACCACGGGCCCGGACCTGCCGCACCATTTCCTCTGCCAGCCGGGTGATATCCGCAGATTTGAGCAGGCGCACCTCGCTCCAGGCAGTTGTGCCCAGTGCTTCTGCCGAGCGGAACGCATCGGAACCCTGCATGGGGGAATAGGGCCCCACAGAATCCGTACTTTTGTCCGTAGTGGAGAGCATGAAGCGGGAGAACGCCACATCCGTGGCCTTCTTCCCCGGCTCCACAAAGCGCATTTCTCCGCCCTCGCCGGTAACGAGTCTGCGGGAAGCCAATCCCTGCAGCACGGCATTCCACGCGTTCACCGAGGTACTATTCACATTAAACCCGCCATTCACCATCAGATGGGCGGCAATGATTTTCCACCCGTCGCCTTCCATGATACGCTTCAGCGCAGATTTCGAATCATAGGCCGAATGGGCGCGCACGTAGCGAGACACAGGCAGAGGCTTTCGACCTTTCAGGAACTGCTCCAGCGTATATTTCGCCGGAATAACGTGCTTACCATCATCCCCTGGCATATCGGAAACGGAGGAACAGAACCACCGGTCCCACAGCGCATCATTAATCAGCAAAGCGTGATCATAGAACTCATCCTGCAGCTGCGTAGACTTCCCGGAGGAGCCTTCCTCCTGCTCCTTCGTATGGAGGCAATATACCTTATCCGGCGGCAGACAGGGATCAGCAAAGGCATTGCCTATGCCCACCCCTGGCACGCCGGACTGGTATTGCATGCGCTGCATCGCAAACTGCGGATCCTGAGCACCATCTCCGCCCCGGAACCAGCCGGGATGCAGGCGCATACCGGCAAAGCCCGCCAGCGAAAAGGGAGGATGCACGGGCAGCTCCGAAACCGCGGCAAAGGACACCTGCTCGCCGGTCTCGGTGATACCGATGCAGCCATTGCGTCCCACGGATGCAACGGGAGAAGCCAACAGGCCACCACCAACGGGAAGAACAGCCAACTGGTATGGGTGATATTGCCGCTGCTGGTGGTCTGCCTGCCGGATGGAAGAGCCCCAGAACGCCGGACTGGAATGCAACCAATGCCTGGTGCGGAAGTCACAATCCGGGTATACCTTTGAATCAACAAACGGATTGGCAGATTTGGCCACGACGCCTACAGATGCTATGTAATAAGGTGCCTGGCTCATACTCTGCATATTGTTACCGAGCCATTGCAGCGGATCCGTGAGAATTCGGTTTTCCGCTTCTGCCCCAGAGCTGTACCAATCTAGTGAAACCCGCTGAGCAGAATGGATATGCTTCCCCTCCACCGAGCTGATATCATTCATCTCCGGGTCCAGAGGATGCGGCTTTTCTTCCACGGATGATATACCACCGAATCCATGGGCTACCGTAATACAATCCGCCAGACCATCCGCCATCAACCGGCCATCAGTCAGGCGGTTTCGGTCAGTGCTGAAACGCAGGCCGAACATCGTTTCCCTCCACACCTGCTCGGGTTGCGCATATTTACGATACATGGGCGAGTACCACGCCGCTACCGCATCCGGACGATACCCAGGCACCCAGGGATTGCTCCCCGCGCTCACTTCTCCGCTTCCGAACTTCTTCTTTCCCGGTGTGAATATCAACACCTCACCCGGCTGAAACACGATATCCTCTTGGGCATTATCCACCGAATTCTGGAAAAACTCGCCTGCATCAAGGCAGCTCATATTCCCCAAATCGGGGCGGACTTCGCGTACGCCGCCGGGCATGATGGATTCATTCTTCCGGGCGAGTCCATAGGCAGACCACCGCCGGCCATACCTGCCCAGGTCAGCAAAAGTTTCCAGCGGCATGGTCTTGGCGGGGGCTGATACAGCCCACATGCGGCGGCCTGCTATGCGCATGGGCACGTTGTATGGATTCCACCAGAGAAAAACCGGGCTGTAATGGAGAGAAAACTGTTTTTCACCTTTGTCCCGCACCTCCACGCCCATGGCAATGTTGCAGAGGTAGGCCAGCATCACGGGCGAACGCGCATACCCTGCTCCATCATTTCCCTGCAGCCGCGAACGCGAATCCAGATATGACCCGCCCGTTCCCCCCACCTGGGCATCATGCTGCAGGCAAGTATTCAGGACACTTCCCCCCAGGCGCGTGTAGTGCTCCGGCACAGAGCCAATGAGGCGAGCCGTTATGTGATTGTCTTTCTGCGAGGAATTCGGCCAGCAATTGTAATAGGCATGCATGGTCTGCCAGGAACCGATGGGCATGCGCATTTTTCGCACTGGCAGCCACTGCTCCGGCACCAGTGGAGCATCTCTATCCTCAGCAGGAGCAAACTCCGTCTTATCCAGATGCTCCTTATTCAACAGCAGACAGAGATCCTGTTTCAACCCGCCATGTGCGGCATTGGTCAACAGACTGTATGAGCTTGTCGTGTAGTCGGCAAAACCGGTTTCCTCATGCACATCCTGACTCAGCAACGCATAGCTGGCAGCGCTCATCAGTTTATCTGCATCCTTCACCACCAGCGGTTTGCCCTGCACAATCGGTATGGCCGCTGGTGTATCCCACGTGTGCCGCAGCGCCTCCACAGGGCTTTTTGCAATCGGTGTACCGGGTACCGAAATCCTGGCTTTCTGATTTTCTCCGCCTATCCACCAGGCATAGCCACCGTGTGTCCGTTCTCCCAGCGGCATGTACAGCAAATCCGCGTACACATAATGACTGGCAGGGGTATTGGAGCCGAGTGTCCCCTCCCCAAGCAGGCATATTCTTTCCCCGGATTTCCTACTGCTCAACTGGGCAGCTGCATCTATATCCCGCGTCAGTTTTACATCCCGGCTGGAAATCAACCATCGGCGGAACATGCTTCTGCGCCCCGGCGTGTAGGTGTCCCGGATGCTGCTGCCATCCCTCCGCTTGCCATACAAGGGGACATCCCAGCTATTCCATACGCCCAGCAAGTGGGGCGGAACGGCCTCCCCGGTCTCGTCCAATAGAGCAGAACTCGCAGAGATTCGCTGGTCCGGCCCCATGGCCTCCTGCAGCTCGGCTATGGCGGCATCCAGCCCGATGAGTGCCTGCTGCCGCGCCTGCGTCACGACCATATCATACTGCGACATGCGATTCATCGATGCAACCTGGGCCAGTATGGCACAAGCCACCAGCGATAGCAATACCAGCAGGGTCAGCGAGGCCACAAGAGCAAACCCTCCCGGGTATCGCTTCCTGCTTTTCTTCACCCGCTGTCCGGCAATCCTCATTGAATGTCATTCCTAAAAGGCCTGCCGGGCGGGGATACCTCCCCGCCCGCCAGGCGAACCAGAATCAGATAACTTATTTTTAACGTTTTGTCTGCTTCAGCACAGAATACATGGCCTTGCCGAGCGACATCTTGTGCGAGAGCTGCACATCCGTATCATATCCCCAGATCATCACGCCACCATAGCCATTGTCCTTCACCCACTTGCATTTTTCCTTTATCAGATTCACACCGTTGAAGGAATGCATGCTTGTACCATTGCCGGTCGTCATGGATGCCTGGTTGGCGGACGGTGAGAGATTGGGATACGCGTTCACCACATTAGTCCATCCGACCTGATCCCAGAGCACATAGTAGCGGTTGGTATAGAACGGCAGACCAAGCACAATCTTGGTTCTGGGCATATTGAGGTACGTGTGGCAGGTGTTAGCATCGGCCTGCAGAATACTCATCGGCGAATGCTGTTCGCCCTGCTGGTCATAGCTCATGGTGTTAATGAAATCCACCTGGTCAGAAACATCATGCCAGGGCTTTATATACCACACCGTAGCAGCAAAACTCACAGATACACCGGAGCCGGCCAGTTCCTCACGAAGGTCAGCCACCAGATAGGTCAGATACACCCATTCATCACCAATGTCCGGGTATTCCCAGTCAATGTCGATACCATCGTACCCACTTTCCAGAACATACTTGGCCATATTCCTGGCCATGGCCTTGCGGGCATTGCGATCTGGATTGTTGCGGAAGAAGGCAGTCAATCCATCATCAACGTGACCGAAACCGGCAATGATGCGGGATTTAGCCGAGCCGCGCAGGGATTTCAGCTTCTCACGGGCGGCCTTGGCGTATGCCATATTATCTTTCACACCGTCATGATACCACTGGTTTGCCACAGTGCCATCGGAATTCAGGGAATAACCGAAATGAATGATATCCGTAAAGCTTTTAAAATGCGTTGCATTCAGGTGGTTGGCATTCCATTCATTAATCCACACCGTGCGATAGTACGGCACAATGCGGTTCTTGAACGGATACACCGTGCCGTAGACGCGGCTCTTCACATTTGCGCCCATCTTAGCCACCGGCTTCACTTCAGTATTACCAAGCTTTACAGAGGTGCACACGCCGTCAATCTTGTTACTGCCTTTAGCGTTTGATGCAATATCATACACCAGCCAGAGGTAGTTTGTACCCTCCGACAGCGTGATATCGGGATTATTAAATGTTCCGGAGCCGGAAGTGGCGGCAACCTCTCCCACCTGGTACGCCTTGGTGTTCGGGTCGCCGGTGTTCAGTGTGAAGTAATTCTGCGTGCTCTTGTACAAGCGGGCTTTGGTGATGTCCGTTTTCTTTGAACTCTTACCCGTCGTAAAGGAAAGAGAGCCTATTTTCTGACCGGCTTCAGAAGCATTTGCCTTTACCTGAATCTGCAGGCAGACCTGGTTTGACAGGCCGGCATAGAACACGCCGTGCGTAGCACGGGTTTCCACGGTAAGAGCCTGCAGAGGCAGACTCAGCATGGGGATGAGATAGAAGTATTTGTTCATGGTATCAAATGTAAGTTTGGTTGCGATAAGATTATTATTTCTGACGACGGCGGCGCAGGCAGAGCGCACTGAGCGCCAGCAGGCTCAGCGTGGTAGTGGCAGGCTCAGGAATAATATCGGTAATCCCGGAAACGGCAAATACTACCGCTCCGCCTTCTACCATTTCCACCTCATTGACGCCCAGCTGATTGCCGTCAGCATCATAAAAACCGTACTCCACCAGTTCGCTGTCATCCAGCCAGCTGGCGACATCCTCGGAAAGACTGAATGTAAAGCTACCATCCTCAGCGATACTGGTGGTGGAATCCAGCAGGCAGAGCGTTATATTCAACGCATTGCCATCTGCCTCTGCCAATGCCGTCGTGAGGAAATCGAGAGTCAGGCCAATCGTCAGGTCGCCCTTCACCGTGGCAAAGCCATTCAGCAGCGGAGCACAGGAAGTGCAATTCACCGACCCGTCATCCAGAGTTTCGAACAGCATACCAACAGCATCGTTATACACATAGGTACTGGCAGAGCTGGTCAGAGTCGCTTCATTGTATTCATCCAGCAGCGCTACGTCCTGCAGACAGGCATTACTGAGCGTCACGCTCGTACTCACACAGATGACCGCCTGGTTTCCATCTGCATCGTAGATGCCATGCACCCGGCCATCCTCAATCGTGAGGTTCTCCGTGCTGCTGGTACCGCCAAGTTTCACGGTGGATTCCTCATCTGTGCTGATATTGATTTCCGCAGCGCAGGTGACGCCGCCCTGCATTTCCAGCGTATGGCCATTCGTGGCAGAGAGCGATGCGGTACCACTACACAGCTCCACGTCATTAGCCGTTCCACCGTCATGTGTGTTATTCGAGAAGGTGACATTGCCGGCATCTGCCTCAATAACCACATTCTCGGCATAAATGGCACCATCATATCCACCGGCGTGATTATCGGAGATTTCCACAGTTCCTCCGGAAATGTATACTGTGCCATAGCTGTAAATAGCACCGCCGGAGCCGCCAGCTTCATTGCCACTGATGCTCACAGAGCTTGACGCTCCCGGGGTCAGGGTCACATCGCCATCGCTGTAAACGGCACCACCATCTCCCGATACGGCAGAGTTATCTGCGATCACAATATCTGCAGCAGACGTAATCTCCACCCCGGAAACAGCATAAATAGCGCCGCCGCTTTCATCTGCCGTGTTAGCGCTGATTTCCACATTCCCCTCCGTGGAGGTGAGATAGGTGGCCCCCCAGTCGCTCCGGATAGCACCGCCGGAACAAGCGCCCTCTGTAGCAGAGTTGCCCGAAATGGAAATGCTGGCACCGGTGATGGTTACATCCCCACTGCCCGCCCAGACAGCACCTGCAGCAGAAGACTGCACCGCGGCAGAGTTGCCGGAAATGCTTACCGCACCTGCCGCCTCGATGCTCACCGAGCCAGCGGCACTCAGGGCACCGGCACGGTGATAATCCTCCATCATCTCATTGCTCGCGGCGTTATTGCTCAGCGTCACATCGTTGACGTCCGCAATGGAAATATCGCCATTCTGAGCACTCACGGCACCATAGGCTGTGGTATACCCATCAAT
>JAZOTV010000102.1:0-3756 GCA_045657815.1 Akkermansia sp. | reverse complement strand
CTGGGCAAGGGAGCCCACAGTATCACCCCTCTACTCATGCGGTTACAGATTGAGCGCCGCATACTTCCGCAACCGGGCGGCAGATTCACAGCGGTAAAATGAACACAGTTTAGGCTTGCAAAAGACAGCCCGCTGCAATAGACTCCCCCGCCATGCGTTTCCTTGTTCATTTTCTGACGATCTGCACCCTGCTTGCCGCCACTGCCCCGGCAGAGGCATTTGTTCGCCAGAACCAGCCCATGTCCGGGCACAAACCGACACCCATTCCCCAGGAAGCGCGCAGTGTACGCCGCCCGTACCAGAGCAACCTGAATCCTTCCCGCCCGCTGCGCACCCCCGATACCCCGGCCCCCAGGCCGGACTGTGCCGCAGTCTGTGTCATTGACCCCTACAACGGCAACGTGCTCTACGGATACAACGCCAACACCCGCCGCCAAGTGGCCAGCACCCAGAAAATCATCACCGCGCTCTGCGTGTGCGACACCAAGGACCTGGATAAGATGGTGACCATCAAGGCCTCTGACCGACTGGCTCCGCCCATCCGCCTCAACCTGAAAGCAGGCGAGCAGTACTCCCGCCGTGAGCTGCTGCAGGCCATGCTCACCGGCAGTTTCAACGATGTAGCCGTATCCCTTGCCCGCGACTGTGCCGGCAGCGTGGATGCCTTTGTAGCGCGCATGAATGCCCGCGCCAGGCGCATGCGCATGCACAACACCCACTTTGCCAACCCCAACGGTCTGCCGGCTCAGCAGTACTCCACCGCCTACGATATGGCGCTGGCGGCCTGCTATGCCTACAATAACCGCACCATACGCAGCATGATCAACATCCCCTCGTATGATCTGCGCCGCAACAATGGCTCGGTGCGCCGGATTAACTCCACCAACCGTCTGCTCACCTCCCACCCCTGGGTGCAGGGAATGAAGACCGGCTACACCAACCTGGCAGGCAAGTGTCTCATCTCCTGCGCCGCCAGCAACGGTCGCGCTGTGATTGTTGTTGTGCTTGGCAGCACCAGTCGCAAGATATGGGGGGAATCCCTCAAATACCTTCGCTGGGCGCTGGATAAGGCCTGATTCCCGCCACACAGGGGCCATGATACCAGGCTCCACCAGCCAGGCCACGCGCGATATTGGCGGGTTGACCTTCTTTTCACTTGCCAGTGGCAGCGGTGCTGCCCTATAATACCAGCATGAGAAAGATGTTCGCAGCAGCAGCTCTGGCGGCAACCCTGGCCGCGCACGGCTCACAGGAGGCCATGCAGCAGGCACTGAATACCTGGCAGCACCAGGTGGCAGCCTATGAAGAAGCCCTGAAAGCCGCAGATGATGACAGCACGCGTGCCGCCATTGAGCCGCCAGATGCCCGGAGTATCGCGCCGCAACTCTGGCAGAGCATCAATGCCCGCACCGGCACGCGTGCCGCCACAAAGGGCAAAGGGCGTATCCCCACCTTTGAGTTTGAAAAGCCCTGGGCACTCCCCGCCATTGTCTGGATTCTGGAGCACCCCCAGGCCTTCACCGCCGCTTTCACGGATGAGGAGCAGCCGCAGCTCACCTATTTCGGCAATGCCATTGTGGATTCCCTGAGCCGCGTACACTTCAGCTCCCCCGGAGTGGGGGCTGTCTGCCCCAGTCTCTCTACCACCTCCAGCGTGCGGGAATACGAAATCCTGCAAAAAATCTACCAGAGGAACCAGCACAAGAGCGCCCGCGCCTGCGCCGCGCTGGGCATGAGTCTCATGCTCAACAACCCCATGGTCAGCAGCGTGGAAGGAAGCGTATCCATGGCCAGAGCCAAGCGTCTCTATTACCTGAAGCAATCTATCCTCCTTTCTGATAAGAATACTCTTTTCGGCAGCCGCCCGGTGACCGAGGTCGCCCTGGAACAGGCCTACTACCTGCGCCACCTTGATACAGGCTGCATTGCCCCGCAAGTCACCGTGCGCGACCAGGAGGGCGCAGAGCACCGTTTCCCCATCACCGGCAAGCCCAACCTCTTCATTTTCTGGTCACCCGCAGACCCTGCCGGTGCGGCCATGGTAAGGGATATTGATAAAATCAGAGCCCAATATCCCGGTGTAGAGATTGTCCCCATCATGCCCCACGCCACACCGGAAGAACAGCAGGAAGCCCTGCAGGCGCTCGGCATTGACACCTCCTACACGGACACGGCAAATGGTGCAGCCGGTATCACCTACCGGATTAACCAACTCCCCACCGTGGCACTCATCAGCAGGAAAAGCACCATCCTTTATGGCGGAGCACCGGATATCAAGCTGCAGAACGCGTTGGATGCCATCGCGGCAGAGGAAGCCGCCGCCGCCAAGGCAAACAGACCCAAGGTCTACATCAAGGAATCTCCCGGGGCTCCGGCACAGCCAGCAGAGGCACCAGCCCCTGCCCCGGCGGATACGAATGATGTTCCAGCCCTGCGCGAAATTCCGGAGTTCTGATGCGAAGCAGCGCAGCATGCCGCCCCAGAGCAGAATTTCATTCAACATAAAAGCCCCTGCAATGCAGGGGCTTTTCCATTACCGGCAATGAAATCTCCGGAAATCAGTGTTTCTGCCAGCCCGGTTTGTGGCGGGAGGCGAGTTCCTCAACAACCTGTTCAATGCGAAGCCCCTTGGAGGTGAGCAGCACAATCAGGTGGTAAAACATGTCTGATGCCTCGTATATGAGACGTTCGTTGGTGCCATTGCAGGCCTCCAGGCAAGCCTCGAGCGCTTCTTCACCCACCTTCTGAGCCATGCGGTTGATACCATCCCGGAAAAGAGAGGTCGTGTATGAGCCCTCGGGCATCTCCTCGTGGCGCTTGTTAATGAAATCCTGAAGTTCGGTCAGGAAGAGCAGCGGGCTGGCCTCATTCTTCTCACCCCAGCAGGTATCTGTGCCGGTGTGGCATACCGGGCCATGCGGGGTAGCCTGAATAAGCAGCGTATCATTGTCGCAATCCAGCTTGATGCTGACCACATCCAGATAATTACCGCTGGTTTCGCCCTTGGTCCATAAGCACTGGCGGCTGCGGCTGAAAAAACACACGCGACCGCTTTGCCGGGTGCGGGCAAAGGACTCAGCGTTCATGTACCCCATCATAAGCACCTTGCCGGTGGCGGAGTCCTGAATAATGGCGGGAACCAGACCGCCGCACTTGTCGAAATCGATTGTCATATGCGAAATAAATAGCGGTTGCGCGCAGAGTATAGCACAAATTGCTGATATTACCACTCTTTTTTCCATTGCCATGGATAGCCGGCAATGTCATACCCCGGCAGCGGAAGGGGCCCCCTGCTCTGAGGATAACCGCCCCCGGAGCCATTCAGCCAGCACAGACTCTTCCCCCATTCACCCCAATTCAGATACCCAGGTGTGGCAGAAAAAAAAACCGATGGCGAACGGCGATGATTATCGCTATTTTCTTATTCCTCAACCATTCCGGCATCCATGGCTTTATCTGAATACAGGCACGAAACAGCAGAACAGGAGCAGGATGCTCACAAGCCAGCAAAAAGGAGAAAACCATGAACAGAGGTGCCCGATATTCCGCCCCAGGAACACCCCCAGAACCGGCCAGCAGAAATATGCAACACCGCCGGCCATCAATTCCAGAAGTGTATCAAAAGAAGAATGGTACTTCACCAGCACCCAGGGAACATGCCACTGAGTCACCAGGCAGAACAGCAGCAGATATTTCACCCAGTTGGGAATATCCAATACGAACAGCATCAAGGCCGCCACGGTGATAATGAGGGAA
>JAZOTV010000101.1:0-5161 GCA_045657815.1 Akkermansia sp. | reverse complement strand
CACACGGTCACCTTCGGTGAAGGTGCGTTCCTGCAGCACACCCTGTACCAGCGGGCGCATTTCCACGGTGTTAATGGCTTCCAGACGCGCGGTCTCAATGGTGAGCACGGTGGGGTCGGCCATTTCACTGACTACCTCGGTGTCCACCTCCAGCGGAGCGAGTTCTCCGCCCATGGCAGAGCCGGGTTCATTTACCGAGGCATCTGCAAAGACGGGGCGCACCGTGGCGCCGGGGCGGGTCTTGTGGGAACCGTCGCTGATGACTACTTCGCCCGGCTGTACGCCCTCGTAGATGGCCTGCATGCGGCCCTGGATAGTGCCGGCTACAACCTCTCGGCGTACCACCTTGCTGGCGCTGTCGATAATGTAGACGAATGCTCCGTTTGTATCGTAGTGCACAGCGGTAAGGGGCACCATGCAGACTTCGCGGGTGGAGGTGAGGCTGATGTAGAGAGCCCCGATACCGCGGTGTGTGAGCTGTTCCTCCGGGTTGGCAAACTCTGCCCACAGGGTGTAGGAGTCTGTACTGCCGGTCAGCTGGTTGTCCACGATGGTGATGCTGCCCTTGGTGGGGTAGCTGCGGCCGCTGGCCGGAATCAGCTGCACCTCCGTTACATGGCCGATTTCCTTCGGGCCGTGGAAAATGCCGTTCACGTCATTCTGACTCAGGGGGAAGCGCACATAAATGGGATCCATCTGGGTGATGGTGGTGATGGCTTCACCTTTCGTGATGTAGTTGCCTTCGCCTTTGGTAAGTCGGCCGATGCGGCCATCAATCTCAGCCAGAATGCGGCAATCCTCCAAATCCTTGCGGGCGCGTGCAAGTTCTGCCTCTGCTCCGGCGCGGCGGGCCTTCAGTTCCTCCATGGATGCCTTGGCGGTTTCCATGTCTTCGCGGGAGGCTGCCTGTTGGGCTGCCAGCGTGGCAAGGCGCTTGTAGCGGCCGGTGGCATAGACAATCTGGGCATCCAGCTGGGCCACGGAAGCTTCCGCCTGTTTCACGGCAGAGGTGTAGCGCAGCGGGTCGATTTCCATCAGCAACTCGCCTTTCTGTACCATGGCGCCTTCCTGAAAGTGCACCTTGGTCATGCGGCCTTCCACCGCAGCGCGAATGGTGACATGGCGCACAGCCTCCGTGCGTCCAATGCTCTTGCGGACAATCTTGTCCTGGCCTTGGACAGCTTTTTCGGCCTGCACATAGGTGACCATCTTGCCCGGCATCTGGGCAGTTGCTGCTCCACACAGCAACAGGGGGATTGCAAGCAGGGTACGGTAATTCATCGTTGAAAAATTAAAATGTTCTGACTGGCATATCCTACCACGCCACGCGCGCGTACGCAAGGCGCAAATTGTGAGAAAATCGTCACAATCGCCAGCGGTGGTTACACCGTGCAGCGCACGGAGACGGAGCTGGTGAAGGGCAGGATGAACTTGTGCAGCTCCACGGTGGCGGTGGCAGCGCCGAAATCCTGCACGCAGGCGGTGGCCATGCGGTGGCACAGCGTTTCCAGCAGCACGGTGGGTTCCGCTTGGGCCAGTGCCATGAGGTGGCGGGAGAGCGCATCGTAGTTGATGGTGCGTTCCAACTCCTCGGCCATCTCGGCAAAAGCAGTCTGCGGGGTGATACTGATATTGGCCACGAGCTTCTGAGCCACAGCTCGTTCCTCCTCCGGCACACCGATGTGGCAGGTGAACTCCAGCCCGTTGATGTGAATGGTATCGGCCACCTGGGGGCTCGGGCCGCTGCCGCCGCGCTCCATGAGGCTCTGCAGGGCGCCGAGGTGGGGTACGGTCAGATCCGGGTTGGAAACGGAGAGCTGGGCGGCGTTGTTGTAGCCGGTGAGCACGCCGATGCCGATGATGCCGGCGCAGTGGGCGGCGTTGATATCGTGCTGCATATCGCCGATGAAGGCGGTGTCTGCCGGGTTGAGGCTGTGCTGGCGGAGCAGGGTATAGATGTAATCCTCCTTGTTGCGTACGCCGGAGTGAATGTGCTCGAAATAATCCTTCAGTCCCAGGTAGCGGGCCTGTTCATCGAAGGCTCGCGGGTCCATGCTGGTGAGGATGAAGCAGCGGATGCCACGGCTGCGGCAGAAATCCAGGAATGCCTTGGCATGCGGGATGATGGTCACCTGGGTGACGGCGTGGTCAAAGGCGTGGCGGTAGTGTTTCTCCAGATCGGTCAGTTTTGCACCGGGGGTTTTCCAGGCATAGTAATCCGGGTAGGGAAGCTGGAATTCATTGCGGAACTGCTCGCGGGTGAGCGGGGGCAGCTCATATTGGGAGAGCACGTAGTTGGTGGCTTCCAGAGTGAGGGCAAGGTCATCGCAGAGGGTGCCGGACCAGTCGAAAAGGAGGTTCTTGAACATGCGGGGTCAGCTTTTGGTTGTGATGATGTTGTGCTTATGCTTGTATTTGAGGATGGCTCGCTTAAGCTCCGGATTGATGAAGGGATTGTCCTTGCCGTAGCGGGCCCATGGGCCTCCTGGCACTCGGTGGAAATCGACAAATCGCCAGTGGACAGTGGCTGTGCCGCCTTTGATGCCCAGGTAATCGCGCACGGCGGGGGATATATCGATGCCGGCGCACTTGTTGGCCTTGTTTTTCGGGCGGGCTCCCAGGAAAACGTATTTCCAATCATCGGTGCAGAAGGGGCCGCAGTCCTCCCACTGGGCAAAGCAGTAGCGGCCGTTGTAGTATATCTGCACCCAGGTGCCGCGGCATACAGAAACGTATTTTCCGTCCTTGTAATGCCGGTACCAGGGGATCACTTTTGCTGCCTCTGGTTTAGGGCCTCCCTTGTCGATGTCATTGTAGGGCAGGGCGATGTAGAAAGGGTTGAGCTGCGGGGTGAAGCCCAGCGGGGCGTAGGTTCTCGGGCAGCGGTTAGCGGGATTCGGGTCATCGAAGCCGCCGTAGTTGTCATCCCAGGCGCTGTCCCAGCTGCTGGCCGTGTTGGGTACCGGATTGTTCTTTGTGGCTTTTTCTCCTATGTAGAAATAGGTGGCTGTGATGTCGAAATGCCAGGGATAGGCGCCCGGGCTGGGCCGGTTTTTCATGGTTTTGGGGTCCGGGAAATTGCGGCGGTGGCTCTGGTCGAACTCCGGGCGCAGGGGGCCGGCCTGAATGGCGGCCTTGCGCAGGTTCTCATCAGTCATGCGGCGTTTTTTTGCCGGCGTGGTATTGGTTTTCCGTATTGAGGAACCCGGTATGCTGGTGCGCACGTGCTTCCCCTGGCAGGGTGCAGAGGGCAGAAGCAGCAGAAGCAGGGCCGCAATGGTGGAAATCCTCAGCATGTATTAGTTCTTACCAGTTATGCAGCACGCTCGGCGTGGCCACGGGCAGTTTGTCCGGGGCATCCAGGGTGAAGTGGAGACCGCGGGATTCCTGGCGGCGGATGGCGCAGTCCACAATGAGAGAGGCGGTGAGCGCCAGGTTGCGCAGGTCGATGATTTCCGGCGTGACGCGGTAGCCCCAGTAGTATTCGTTGATTTCGCGGTTGATGTTGCGCAGTCGGGTGGCGGCGCGCTGAAGGCGGTGGTTGGTGCGCACGATGCTCACGTAGTCCATCATGGTGCGGCGCACTTCGTCCCAGCAGTGGTAGAGAATGGCCAGGTCATCCTGCGGCACGCGTTCGCCATGCTTCCACTCGGGAATGGGGTATTCCTCCATCTTGTGGGCCAGGGGCAGGGTGCGCAGCATGCGCTGCAGAGCACGCTTCGAGATGACCACGCATTCCAGCAGCGAGTTGCTGGCCAGGCGGTTGGCACCGTGCAGGCCGGTGCAGCCGGTTTCGCCCGCGCAGAACAGGCCGCGCAGCGAGGTCTGGCCGTCCGTGTCTGTCTGCACACCGCCGCACTGGTAGTGGGCACTGGGCACCACAGGAATCATGTCCACCTCGGCATCCACGCCGTAGCTCTTGCAGGTCTCGTAGATGTACGGGAAGCGCTCGGCCATGAAGCCCTTGGGCTTGTGGGTCATGTCCAGGTACATGCAGGGGTGCCCGGTGCGCAGGATTTCGTGGTTGATGGAGCGTGCCACGATATCGCGCGGGGCCAGGCTCTTGCGGGGGTCATACTTCTGCATGAATTCCTGGCCGTCCGGGCCGCGGAGTACGCCTCCCTCGCCGCGCACGGCTTCGGAGATGAGGAAGGTGAGACCGTCGCGGTCGCTGCTCTTGGGGTTGTAGAAAGTGGTGGGGTGGAACTGCACGAACTCCAGGTTGGAGACATTGGCACCGGCGCGCCAGGCCATGGCCACGCCATCGCCCGTGGCGGTGGCGGGGTTGGTGGTATACATGTACACGCGCCCGGTGCCGCCGGTGGCCAGCATGATGCGGTCGCTGCGGAAGATTTCCACCTCGCCGGTGGCGGGGTCGAGCACATAGGCGCCCAGCACGCGGTCCTCGGTCACGCAACCGAGCTTGGCAGTGGTGATGAGGTCGATGGCGATGCGGTGGTCGAGCAGGGAGATGTTCGGGTGCTTCTGCACGCAGCGCAGAAGCTTGGTGCTGATTTCAAGCCCCGTGGTATCCTTCGTGTGCAAAATGCGGCGTTTGCCGTGGCCGCCTTCGCGCCCCAGGTCGAACTCGCCGTTTTCCTCGGTGTCGAAATCCACGCCCCAGTTCAGGAGCTCATCAATGGCGGCGGGGGCTTCCTCCACGATGGTGCGCACGGCATCCACATCGCACAGCCCGGCACCGGCATCCAGCGTGTCGGCTATGTGTTCTTCAAAGGTATCGTTCTTGTCAATCACCGCGGCAATGCCGCCCTGTGCCTTGGCAGAGCTCGATACCAGGGGATCACTCTTGCAGAGGATGGTCACCTTGCCATATTCGGCGGCGCGCAGGGCAAAACTCAGTCCCGCCACACCGCTGCCGATTACTAGAAAGTCAGTCTTAGTCATCGCTGTATGCTGGATGCACGCGGAATTTTACCACAATTCTAACCATTCGTCACGCAGAATGTCAGAAAAACCCTGATTTATTCACATGTGTCCCATACTTTCCTTTGTCGGGGTACGGGACTCTATTGAAATTTTGTGGTATCTTATCCCTGTTCGATGTACAATCGAGCTTACGGAGAAGGAACAATGGGGTAGCTACCCATTATTCCTGAAGAAGGGAATGCCCGTGCACGGGAGGGGGCTGGATATATCTATG
>JAZOTV010000100.1:0-8850 GCA_045657815.1 Akkermansia sp. | reverse complement strand
CGTGCTCTATCCAACTGAGCTACCGGAGCAGTAATGCGCGCCTATCCTACCACTACGCCCCTGCCTTGGCAAGCTTTTATTTGACAACTGCCACAGTGCCTGATACCATAAGGGCAGCCGTGGCGAAGCCGCTCACAGAGATAGCAGCCAAGTCCCCTGCCTTTGCCGGGGAGCTGGAGAAGCTGCGCCAATCTGCCAGCATGGATGAGCCCATGGTGCTGGAACGAGTGGCCCCCGCAGCCTTCTCATTTGTAGCCAGCATGATTGCCGCGGCATCGGCCACGCCCCGCCGCGTATGGATTGTGGCAGATGCCCTGCCCGTGCAGGAGCGCCTGGCAGCCGAGTGGTCTCTGTGGAATGGCCCCCAGGGCATCTTTGTACCGGAGCAGGAAATTCACATCAACAACGGAATCTCAGACCCTGACCTTGCAGCCGAGCGACTGGAAGCGCTGCGGGCCATAGCCGGCCCGCCCAGGCAGACCCAGGCGGTCATTGTAACCGCGGCGGCCTTGCAGCAGCCGGCCCCTGCTTTCCAGGGAGGAGCCGGCTTCACCCTGTTCCTGAAGGTGGGGGGCGAACACCCGCTGGATGATGTGTGCACAGCCCTGACCGACCATGATTTTGAACGGGTGGACCAGGTGACGGGCCGCGGCGAATGGAGTCTGCGCGGCGGTATTCTGGATGTTTTCCCCCTGCAATCTGCCTGGCCGCTGCGCATCGAATTTTTTGGGGATGAGATTGAGAGCATCCGCGCCTTTGATATTGATTCCCAATTATCCTTCCGGAAACTGGAATCTGCCGAACTGGTGCTGGATGAGCCCCCGGCGGACAAACCGCTGAAAGATTGGATTACCAGGGATGACTGGGTAGTAAGCCTGCCGGGCTGCGGAGTACCAGGCCATGTGCTGGTATATGAACTACCGCCGGACCGCGAAGATGTGCTGCCAGATATCAACACCATGAACTCCGGGGATGGCACCGCCATTTTCGGCACGCCGCTCGGCAGCTTTGAAACGGGTGATTTCGTAATGCAGGAAGCCCGCCGCCAACTGGCGGGTATGGAACTGCGCAAATGGAGGGAGCAGAAATGGCGAGTCATCATGTTCTTCCCGCATGAGGGTGAGAAAAGCCGATTTGAGGAAATTTGCGGTGAAGATGAAGCCTGGAGTGGCGTGCAGAGCCGGAATGGCGACCTGCCGCTGGGTTTCTCCATACCCGGAGCCAGACTTGCCATTCTTTCCGCGGCCGAGATTTTCGGGCGCTATTCCACGCCGCGCAGCCGCAAGCAGGATGACCGCACAGACCGCCTGCGGCGCGAAAGAGCCCAGGCTTCTCTGCACGAAATCGAGGAGGGAGACTTTGTTATCCACGCTTCCCATGGTCTGGGCAAATTCGTCGGCATTGTGCGTGATGAAAAGAGCGGCGAGGAGGAAATCCATATCAGGTATGCAGATGGGGTTCTGCTGCGCATACCGCTCCAGCAGAGCCACCTGGTATCCAAATATATAGGCCTGGGCGCAAAGACTCCGGAATTAAGCAAACTGGGAGATGCCCGCTGGCGGCGCGCCTGCCAGGCAGCAGAAAAGGCGGTTCAGGATTACGCAGCCCAGCTTCTGGAGGTGCAGGCTGAGCGAGAAAGCAACCGAGGCTATGCCCACCCCGCAGATTCCGGCTGGATGTGGCAGTTTGAATCCAGCTTCCCCTACCGCGAAACGCCAGACCAGTTGCGCGCAATTTCCCAGACCAAGGCCGACATGGAAAGCGGACGCCCCATGGACCGCCTCATCTGCGGCGATGTAGGCTTCGGCAAGACCGAAGTGGCTATCCGCGCTGCTTTCAAATGTGTGACCGGCGGCAGGCAGGCAGCCATACTGGCCCCCACCACAGTGCTGGCCGCGCAGCACTACCGCACCTTCCGCGCCCGCATGAGCGAATATCCGGTGCGCATAGAACTGCTCAGCCGCTTTACCCCGGCAAAGAAAATCAAAGAAATTGTGGCCGGCATAGCCGACGGCTCCGTGGATATCGTCATCGGCACGCACCGCGTCATTTCCAAGGATATCACCTTCAAGAACCTGGGGCTGGCCGTCATTGATGAGGAGCAGCGCTTCGGGGTCAAGCACAAGGAGCAGTTCAAACGCATGTTCCGCATGGTAGACATGCTCACCCTTTCCGCCACCCCCATTCCGCGCACCCTTTATGTGGCGCTCATGGGAGCGCGAGACATGAGCACCATCGAAACACCGCCGCTCAACCGCCTGCCGGTGCAGACCGCCGTCTGCCCGTACAACGAGAAACTCATAGCCGATGCCATTGAGCGCGAACTGGCACGCAGCGGCCAGGTCTTTTTCCTTCACAACCGGGTGCAGAGCATCCTGAAGATGAAGGATGAGCTGCAGCGGCTGGTGCCGAAAGCCCGGATTGTGGTAGGACACGGGCAGATGGATAAAGGAGAGCTGGAGCTCATCATGCGCGATTTCGTGGACGGTAAGGCAGATGTGCTGCTGGCTACCAGCATCATTGAAAGCGGTATCGATATTCCCAACGCAAACACCATTATCATTGACCGGGCAGACCGTTTCGGCCTGGCAGATTTGTACCAGCTGCGCGGCCGCGTGGGGCGAGGCGGTCACCGCGCCTATGCCTACCTGCTGCTGCCCCGCCAGGCTCTCTGCACCGGCGATGCCCGCAAGCGAGTCTCCGCCATCAAGCAATACACCGAACTGGGCAGCGGCTTCAAGATTGCCATGCGCGACCTCGAAATCCGCGGAGCCGGCAACCTGCTGGGCACCCAGCAGAGCGGGCACATTGCCGCCATTGGTTTTGAGCTGTACTGCCAGTTGCTCCGCCAGTCCATCGAGCGCATGCAGGGCAAAATTCCGACCATCCGCGCAGAGGCCACCTTCAAGGCAGACTTCATCTGCCTGAGTGAAGCCAGCATGGCTACCCGGGCCGATGCCGACAAACTGCTCGGAGCCTACCTGCCGTCCTCCTACATGGAATCCACCCGGACACGCATGGAGGCCTACACCCAGCTGGCCCGCGTGTGCACTACTGACGATGTGGATGACCTGGAGCGCCAGTGGCGCGCCCGCTTCGGCCCGCTGCCGCACGAAGTGGCGCACCTGCTCACCGTGCATAAAATCCGCATCCTGGCCACGCGCCGCAATATCACCCAGGTGGAAATCAGCGGGCAGAAGCTCATGCTCACCCGCAACAATGATTACATACTGGACAACAAGCGGTTCCCCCGCCTGCAGAAGATAAAATCTGCAGATAAATTACGGGAGGCGCTGCACCTGCTTTCCAGCTTGTAGCAGTCCCCCCTGCCCGGTGTCAAATCGGGAACTTCTTTATGTGATTTCCACCCAGGGAAGGCGGTTGGCCATCTCCGCGCAGTGGAGACAAGTCGGCAGCCGGAGTTCATCCAGCGTGGCGCGCATGGCGGCTGCGGCCTTTCCAGGAGTGTTGCACTCCGGGCTGATATGGGCCAGCACCAGGTGCTGCAGGTCGGCATGACCGATATTCCGGATAAAATCACAGGCCTGCCCGTTGGACAAATGCCCCCAGCGCCCGGAAATGCGGCGGATGAGCTCCGGGCTGCGGCCGCTATTCTCCAGCATGTCGGGGTCATAATTGGATTCCAGATACAAGCCCTGCACCCCGGCCAGCATTTCAGGCATACCGCGCATGATGATGCCCGTATCCGTCACGTAACCCAGGCGCACACCACCGCATTCGAACACATAGCCCATGGGGTCCGCAGCATCGTGGCTCACGCAGAAGGGGGTTACCTTCAGCGCCCCCACCTGCACCTGCTGCCCGGGCTCCAGATAGGTGAATGTGGCATTCGGGGCCATTTCCCGCAAATCCCTGGCCAGATACCGGCTGCAGAACAAAGGAAGTGAGCGTTTTTTGGCGAGCACCCCCAGGCCACACACGTGGTCCTGGTGCTCGTGGGTAAAGAAGATACCGCTCAGCTCTGCCTCTGACAAGCCGCATTCCGCCAATCCTTTGCGGATGCGAAGCGCAGAAATTCCGGTATCTACCAGCACATGGGTGCCACCGCCGGAAATGACGGTGGCGTTACCACGGCTGCTGCTGGCCAGCACAGAAAACCGAATCATGACTCAGGAGTCACGGGGGTCAGTTCAGTATCCTGCGGTTTCAGAGCATTGGCCGGCTTGCCATACAGCTTGCCGGTCTGGGCCTCCAGGAAGCGGGTGATGTTCTTCACCTTTGTCTCAGAGACACCGCCTGCACCATTCTGGGTAAGGGTCATAATACGCACAGCCTCCTGCAGGCTGTTTACAGAACCAGTATGGAAGTACGGAGCCGTAAGCGCCACATTGCGCAGGTTCGGCACGCGGAACATGTCCTTGTGCTCCGCCTTCTTCGTGAAATCCTGCAGGCCATAGGCGCCTTCCTTATAATCTGCCGGCGTAGCCAGTGCGCGGAGGTCACCGTGCGTATTCACATACTCGAAGCTGATACCGCCCAGGGTGGGGCCGCTGTGGCAGGTGGCGCACCCCAGCTCAACAAATGACTTCATGCCAGCCTTCTGGGAATCTGTAAGGGCATTTTCGTCACCCTTCAGGTAGCGGTCAAAGGCAGAGTCCGGCGTAGTCAGCGTCTGCTCATAGGCGGCAATGGCCGTGGTCACGGTATCACCGGTAATACCGAGATCTCCGAATACATAGGCAAAGAGTGCCACCATCTGCGGGTCATTCGAAAGCTTGTGGGCAATAATGTCCCAGTCAGCTACGCAAGTGAAGCCCATTTCCACGGGATTCAGGGGCGGGCCACCGGCCTGTTCCTTCAGATCAGCGGCGCGGCCATCCCAGAACTGGCGGATATTACCACCGGCATTGAACGTGGTGGGAGCATTGACACCACCCAGCTGCGGCAGGCCATCCGGCCCGGGCACGCCCTTGGACTTGGCCAGATTGTCAGTACCGCCCTTGGTGAGGTCATGACAGGAAGCACAGGAAACCAGGTTATTCGTGGAAAGGCGGCCGTCATGATACAGCAGATAACCCAGGTATATACGGGCTTTCTCCAGATTTGT
Organism: Akkermansia sp.; assembly: GCA_045657815.1. GTDB lineage: Bacteria > Verrucomicrobiota > Verrucomicrobiia > Verrucomicrobiales > Akkermansiaceae > Akkermansia. Next base: position 3,782 of record JAZOTV010000100.1, on the reverse strand, counting down.
CTCCGGCTCGGCTGCCGGGGATATGGGCGCAAAGGCACGCACTGCAGCACCTTCCGGCTTATACTTCTGCCGCAGGATAGCTACATCGGCAGGGGTGAGGCGGGAGCCCAGATGCACAGCGCTGTACGAGGCCGGAGGCATGCGGCGTGTGCGCAGCACATAGTCCATCTTCAGGTAATCCACATTGCCAGAGCGCACTGAGGTATCCGGGGTAAGCGTGAAAGCTCGCTTTGCACCCTCCACATGGTCGCGCATCAGGCCAAAGGAGAAGAAATTCAGCACCTTGCTGTAGCTGGCATCCTGCGCATGGCAGGATGCGCACTTCATTTCCAGCACCTTGGCGGCCACGGCATCAGCATTGGCGGGAGTCATGGGCGGAACTATGGTGGATTCGTGCATGGAATCTACGATGCATTGGGAAATCTTGCCACCAGCGGCAGCAACAAGGCCCGTAGCAGCCAGAATCATCAGATATTTCCAATTTGATTGTTTCTTACTCATCTTATTTATCAGGAAAAAGGGGTCAGCGTAGCCATTCTAACACAGCTTCCTCCACAGGCAAGCAGAAAAATCGGCTCCGCACTTGTTAAATGCGGCAGAGTGTGCTATGGTGGCGGCGAGGAGCCATCCTGCCATGCCCGGCAGGTGCATATTAACCCGATTTCCCAGACCATGCGCCGAATTTTCCCCGTCCTTGCCCTTTTCTGCCTGCTGCTCAGCCAATGCACCCAGCCTGCCCTGCTGGTGTACCCGGGCATCATGCCGCAAGAGCTCTGCTATCTGGATGAAGCCGTTCCCGGCATCAGGGTAGATCTGAAATACTGTGGCCATGATAATTTTGTGGGGCGTCCCATCGACGGCTACACCACAGGCCACCGCGCCATTCTGCGCAAGGATACCGCCGCCGCCCTGGCCAGGGCTCAGCAGAATCTGAACAAAATGGGCTACGGGCTTCTCATTTGGGATGCCTACCGCCCCCACCGAGCCCTGCAGGATTTCTACAACTGGTCACTCACCGATGATGACCACACCCGTGCCACCTTTTACCCGAATATCACCAAACGCGGCATCTACGAGAACAAATACATCGGCCTGAAATCAGAACACAGCTGGGGCGTGGCCGTGGATGCCACTCTCATTGACCTGCGCAGTGGCAAGGAACTTGATATGGGCGGCAGGCATGACCTGCTGGACGAAAGTTCGGGCACTGTATATGCCGGGCTCACCGCGCAGCAGCAAGCCAACCGGCTGTTGCTGCGCGATACCATGGCGGCCGCAGGCCTGCGCAATTACAGCAAGGAATGGTGGCATTACTTCCTTTCCCACCCCGGCACGTGTCACCAGTACGATTTTCCGTTGAATGATAACCTGACCCGGAATGCATTTCCCGGCAGTTCCGCAAACAACCATTAAGATGACACGATGAAGCACTCTATCTTACTTCCTGCCCTCATCTGGGGGCTCACGCTGGTTTCCTGCAGCACCCCGGAAATGGCATCTGTGGCCACACGGGTGCAGGATGCCCGCCAGGCTAACGCAAACAGTGCGCATGCTGCACGCATCCGCATATGGCGCGATATCAGCACCTACGATAAGCAGGGCTGGCACCTGCACAGCCAGCAGACCAGCAGACTTCCCATGCCTGCAGAAGAATTCCAGAAAGCCCGCAGCATTCTGGCCACAAAAGGCTACACCATCTGGCGCGACCACCCGGGCACCCAGCTGCCACCCAGAAAGGCACTGCCAGACCAGATTGTGGAACTGGAATGGCTTAATGAACACAACGAGGTCGCAGGCGGTATCAACATCACCAGAATATGCCGGGAATCTGAGCAGGAGAAGCCGACTGGCACCGCATTCCCCTTTGTGCTGCCGGACGATGCCTATGACCAGTTCATGGCATTGCCCACCATCAGCAAGGCTCTGCAACTCCTCCGCCCCTGAGCAGGCACCGGGGTACTGCGGCATTTCCACCATGCTATTGGCTTGCTAACAGGGCAATTTTACGCTACAATGCCGACCGCATGAACGCTACGCAGATTCGACAGGTACTGGAAGAGACCGGGGTGAACCCCTCCAAATCGCTCGGGCAGAACTTTCTGGTGGACGAAAATATCGCCCGCTGGATTGTGAGCCAGCTGGAGATTGAACCCGGCGACTGCGTGGTGGAGGTGGGCCCCGGCACCGGCGCGCTCACTGAGCACATGGCCCCGCTCTGCCGCAAGTTGATTCTGGTGGAGTTCGATGCCCGCCTGGCCGAATACCAGCGCCGCCGCTGGGCCGACACGCCCCATGTGGAAGTACACCATGCAGACGGCGCCAGCTGGGACCCGCGCCCGCTTTTTGCTGAGCAGCCGGTAAAGTTCATGGGCAACCTGCCCTACTCTGCCGGTGGTGCCATTCTGGCAAATTTCCTCACATCACCCTGCGCCGCCTCGCGTGCCGTGGTAATGCTGCAGAAGGAATCCATTGACCGCATTCTGGCCCAACCGGGGGATGAGGCCTATGGTCTGCTCTCCCTGCGCATTCAGATGGACTGGGTGCCGAAGGCTCTCAAGACGGTACCGCCGGAAGCCTTCAACCCGCGCCCGAAGATTGATTCCACGGTGATGCTGCTAACCCCGCGCGACCCGAAGAGTCTGCCGCCGTATGACCACCGCTTCATGGATGAGCTGATGCGCCGCTGCTTTGCCCAACGCCGCAAACAGATGCACAAGCAACTGCCTGATACCCCCGCCTGGAGCGAAGTTTCCGCCCAGCTCGGCATCTCCCCCACTGCCCGCCCGGAGGAACTGGGGCTGGAGGAATGGGTGCGCCTCACGAATGCCTATGACCCGCACCCGCTGGCCCAGGTGGCACAGAAGGATGATGAACTTTTCGATGTGGTGGACGAGCAGGACCAGGTGCTGCGCCAGGCCACCCGCAAGGAGGTGCATGACCAAGGGCTCATTCACCGCGCCGTGCACGTACTGGTGTTCAACAAGAAGCATGACTGCCTGCTGCAGCAGCGCTCTCTGCTGAAAGACCGCCACCCCGGAGTGTGGGATTCCAGCGCTGCCGGTCATCTGGATGCCGGCGAGGATTATGACTCCGCCGCCCGCCGTGAGCTGGAGGAAGAACTCGGCATCACCGATACGAAAATCATCCGCCTGGGCACCTTGCCCCCCAGCGAGGAAACCGGCATGGAGCACGTGGCGCTCTACGCTGCGCTGTACAACGGCCGCGTGCATTTCCCCGCTGCAGAAATCAGCGGCGTCATGCCCTTCCCCGCCAGGCTCATTGACCGCTGGCTGGCCGCCCGCCCGCAGGATTTTGCCAACTCCTTTGCCGCGTGCTGGCAGATTGCCCGCACCATGCTGGGCGATGGGGAATAGCAAATGAACAAGCCCCGCGAGTTCCATAGAATACGTCGATAGATGAAGATTTATCGATGTACAATTTAAATTTCAGCTGCGGCAGAGCCGCAGGGGACTTCTCATTTGTACATTGTCATATGTAAATCGCACTTCTGGATAAATCGTCATTTTCAATTTCCAGAAACTGCCCTGTTCTGCATTCTAAGCGCTTCGCATTCTGAATTTCCTTATGTTTTTGCTTGCAAGGGCGCGGAGTAGTTGTTAGACTGTTCGTCATGGGTAAATTTTTCTCTCTCCTTCTGCTTGTTGCAGCCGCATTCGGGCTGAGCAGCTGCGTCAGTGTGAACACACACCGCGCCTGCGCTGACCGCGGGCAGCAGTGCCAGGCCGTCATTCTGCAGGATCAGGAAAACCTGGTCATTTACA
>JAZOTV010000099.1:0-3770 GCA_045657815.1 Akkermansia sp. | reverse complement strand
GCCTGTGATTTCCGCCGCATCGGTGAAGAAGCCAACCGCGCCCTTGAAGCCGGCGCCGACTGGCTGCACCTGGATGTGATGGACGGTTCCTTTGTGGACAACATTTCCTTCGGCCCGGATATCTGCGCCGCCATCCGCTCCGCCGTGCCGGCAGAGGCTTATCTGGATGCGCACCTCATGATTGACGCCCCGGACCACTACCTGCCCCGCTTCGTAAAGGCAGGCATGAACATGATTACCATCCATGTGGGGCGCGAGGGCGCCGTTGATTTACACGCCACCTTGGCAGCCATTCGCGCCGCGGGCATTCACGCCGGTCTTGCCGTGAACCCCGCCACCCCTGTGGAGAAGGTGCTGCCCTATATCGGCGAGCTGGACATGGTGCTGGTCATGAGCGTGGTGCCGGGCTTCGGCGGCCAGAGCTTCATGGCCGAAGTGCTGGACAAGGTGCGCGTGCTGGATGCCGCCCGCAAGGAACAGGGACTCAACTTCATCATCCAGATGGATGGCGGCATCGGTGCCACCCAGGCTCCGCTCTGCGCTGAGGCCGGGGCTGATTGCCTCGTGGCCGGCTCCTCCACCTTCAAGGCTCCTGATATGGCAGCCGCCATTGCCTCCATGAAGTGATGGATAAGGGAACGCAAAGCCTGCTGAATGTGCTGCTGAGCGTGCTGGCACCGGTGATGGTGCTGGACCACTGCTCGATGCAGGGGCCGGAAATCTGGCAACTGGGCACCACGCCCGCCATGTGTCTGGCACTGGCACTGCCGCTGGGCTTCGGTGTGTGGACCTTTGCCCAGAGCCGCAAAGTGGAGCCGCTCACCCTCTTCGGGCTGCTGGGCACCATACTCACCGGCGTGGTCACCATCTACGCCAACACCGGCGGCGGCGATGCCATCCGCCCGGACACCCCGTGGTGGTATGCCGCCAAGGAGGCCGCCATTCCGCTGCTGCTCTGCGGGGCGGTCATGGTCACCGCCAAGCGCCAGGATTCCCTTCTGCGCGTGCTGCTTTATTCCGATTCACTCTTCGATATCCCCACCATCGAAAAGCAGGTGGCCGAAAAGAACCAGCAGACGGCCTACGATGCCCTGCTCTGGCGCTCCAGCCTGTTCCTCGGGCTCTCTCTGGTGGTTTCCGCCGTGGGTAATTTCATTCTTTCCCTCTGTTTCCTGCTGCCCGTGCTGGATCAGCCCGCTGCCCAGCAGGCGCTGGAGTATAACTACGCCGTGGGCCGCATGACCTGGTGGGGTTACCTGGTCATCGGCGTTCCTCTGCTGGTCACCCTCATCGGCGTTATCCGCCACCTCATTTCCCGGCTGGAAATGCTCACCGGGCTGGACAGGGACAGATTGATGCTGCGATAACGAAAGCACTGTTTTTATTCGGAGCGGAGGGACTTCAGTCCCTCACCGGTTATGGTTACGGGACTAAAGCCCCGTGCTCCGATGCGTGACACTCACGGAGCCGTGCTGAGCAGCGGCACCACGTACTTGCTGCCCATGGCCAGCCAGAACGGCAGGGTCACAAAGGAGCAGAGCGTAGTAGCCAGCAGCACCTGGGCACCCACATCCGGGCGGCCGCCGAAGCGCTTGGCCAGAATCACGGGAATCACCGCGCTGGGAATGGCGCTCTGAATCACCATGATACGCTTGAGCAGCGGGTCCACCGGCAGCACCCAGGCCAGCAGCAGAATAAGCGCCGGCGCAATCATGAGGCGCGTGATGACGCCCGCAGCCAGCATACGCGGCTGCCACACGAAGTTGCGGGTCAGGTCATAGAGCGAGCAGCCGAAGATGATGAGGCAGATAGGCGTGGACACCGCACCAATCATCTCCGCAGCCTTCATGATGGGCGGCAGCGCCACATACTCGCCCAGCCCCACCCAGGCAATGATGAGGGAGACCACTACGGCCAGTAGCGGCCCGCGCAGCAGCATGCCGATACGCAGGTCCTTCACCCCGCCGCACATGAGGATGACCCCCAGGCTCCAGATAAAAATCTCGCAGCCCATGTTATGAATGAAGAGCACACCCAGCGTGGGGTCGCCAGGGGCGGAAAAGAGCATCTGAATGATAGGCACCACGAAGAACACATAGTTCTGCACCCCTGCGGTGAGAGTAAAGGTGCGCAGCCCCGTGCCAATCTTCAGCCGCAGCACCCAGGCCACGGCGTATGCCGCCAGCACACCGACCAGCAGCTCCAGGAAACCACAGAGAATCCCCTGCAGCGAGAAACCGAAGGTGCTCATCACGGGATTCGCCTCCACCACCATATATTTCATGATGCTGTGGAAAATCAGGCAGGGGTAACCCACATCCATGGCCAGCTGCAGAATCACGCTGTCATGCTCCGGGGCAATGGCTTTCTTATACCGCAGCCAGAAACCGATTCCGAAGAAGATGAATACCGGAATGGAGGCAAAGAATGAATTGAGAACGAGGTCAAACATGGTGGGAACAGGGGTATTCTAACACAGCCGGAGTGAATAGTGAATAAGGAATAGTGAATAGTTAGGATTTTTTTGCAGAACTTCCCTTCGGATTCATCACCACCCACGCGCGCCAGAGAAGATACCCACAGGCAATCACCAGCAGCGCCGGCCACGCCGTGCACCATCCCTGGTGCTGCACGGCCATGGCAGATATTATTGCAGTCGGCACAGCCAGACTGCACAGCACAAAATGCAGCACGCTCCTCGGGCGGAGCAGCACCCCGAACGCCGCATAGCTCAGCAGCGCTACCACCAGCCACACATAGCACCACATGCGGTGCGGCTCCGCCTGTGCAGGGTCGGCTGCCGTGAGCCAGCCGGCATGCGCCGCACCGCCCAGGCAGTACAGAGAAACCAGAAAGGCCAGCACACAGAACAATCTCCGCCACATGACCTTATTATATCCCCACGCGTTGGCATAATCAAGAAATCAGCGCAAAATTAAGACTCAAAGATGTAGGATTTTGAATTTTGGATGTAGAATGTACGGAATTTCCTGCGCCTTTGGCGCAGTTGTGTATCACTCGCGCCAGAGGCGCGTGGAACTTGCACATTCAAAATTCTACTTTCTACATTCAAAATCGCCATGCCACCCCATTTGCAGCGTGAATAAATCTAATTATACCAACGCGTATATCCCCCATTCAGGCAGTGGCAAGCCCGAAATGACTTGCGCGAAGCGGTGCGGTGTGCGATACTCCCCACATGCAGCACGAGGTTCACGTTTGTTCCAATGGTTTTACCACAGTGGTGGCTCCGCAGAGCGCCTTTCCGCTGGTTTCTCTCCAGGTCTGGATTGAAACCGGCTCCATTCACGAGGGCGAGCACCTGGGCGCAGGGCTTTCACACCTTCTGGAGCACATGGTATTCAAGGGAACCGAAGAGCTGAACGCCCGCCAGCTCAACGAGCGCGTGCCCGAGCTGGGCGGCATGTGGAACGCCTACACCAGCACCGACCGCACCGTGTTCTACATCGACGGCCCCGCCGCCCACTGGCGCGAGTTCCTGCACCTGCTCAGCCAGCTCACCCTGCACCCCGCTTTCCCCCGCGATGAATGGGAACGCGAGCGCGACGTCATCCGCCGCGAAATGGGCATGTACAACGATGACCCGCAGGACACCGCGTACCACGCGCTCATCCGCACGCTGTTCAAGGTGGCCCCGCGCCGCCAGCCGGTCATCGGCACCCGCAGCGGGTTCGATGCCCTGAGCTACGAGGACATGGTGGCCTACCACCGTGACCGCTATGTACCCGGCAACATGTTCCTGTGCGTGG
>JAZOTV010000098.1:0-4803 GCA_045657815.1 Akkermansia sp. | reverse complement strand
TATCAAGGTGGGCCTGCTCTACGGCGGTGTGGGCTACGGCGCCCAGACCGAGGAGCTCAAGAAGGGCGTGGACGTGGTAGTAGCCACCCCCGGCCGCCTCATCGACCATTTCTACCGCGGCAACATGAAGTTCAAGGCCATCAAGGCCCTGGTGCTGGACGAAGTGGACCGCATGACGGACATGGGCTTCCTGCCCATCGTGCGCAAGATTGTGAACCTCTGCCCCTGGGAAGGCCGCCAGACCCTCTTCTTCTCGGCCACCATGCCGCAGATTCTGCAGGGCTTTGCCAAGTGGTGCCTGACCGACCCGGTGGAAATCGCCATTGCCCGCCGCGAGGTGGCAAGCACCATCTCCCACGCCTTCTACCCGGTGGGCCTCGACCAGCGCGATGACCTGCTGCTCGCCCTGGTGAAGCAGACGGAGTTCCAGAACCTCATGATTTTCACCCGCACCCGCAAGGAGGCCGACACCGTGGGCAACATGCTCGCCAACGCCGGCTGGAAGGATGAGGTGACGGTGATGCACTCCGACATCGCCCAGAAGGAACGCATGGCAGCGCTCAAGGGATTCAAGGAAGACAAGTTCCGCATCCTTGTGGCCACGGACGTGGCTGCCCGCGGCATTGATATCAACGGCGTGACCCACGTCATCAACTACCGCGTGCCGGAAAACCCGGAGGACTATGTGCACCGCATCGGCCGCACCGGCCGCGCTGAATCCACCGGCGATGCCTTCACCCTGCTCACCGCCGATGAGGTGGACTTCGCCAAGAGCGTGGAAATCTTCATCAACCGCAAGATTGCCCGCCGCAAACTGGAAGGCTTCGACTACGCCTACACCGCCCTGCTGGAGGACGGCCCCGTGCGTCCGGTGCGCAAGCCGCGCCCGGCACCCAAGCGCCGCCGCCGCTAATCGGACTCCATGCGCGTTGTCAGCATAGACCCCGCCATTCGCAACACGGGCTACGCGGTAATCGAAGGCGATTTCCGCGCCCCGCGTGCGCTGGAGTACGGCACCCTCTCCCTGCCGGCAAAGCTCAGCCAGAGCCAGTGTCTGCTGGCCATACACGAGCACATCTGCGCCCTCATCGACAAATGGCAGCCCGATGAACTGGCCATCGAGGGCATCATCTTTGTGCAGAGCCACCGCACCGCCATCACCATGGGTTCAGCCCGCGGGGCGGTGGTGCTGGCCGCAGCCCGCCACGGCCTGCGGATTATGGAATACCCGCCCACCTGCGTGAAGCTGGCCACCGTAGGCCGCGGCGGTGCCGGCAAGCAACAGGTCTCCTTCATGATGCGCGCCCTGCTCTCACTCACCGAAACTCCGGCCCCCGATGCCGCCGATGCACTCGCCATCGGCTACACCCACCTAGCCGCCGCAGATCCCATCCGCGCCCACCTCTTCCGCGAGCGCAAGTATATTTAGATTGAATAATGAAGAGTGAATAGTATATGCTATTTACTTTTCTCACGGCAAACAGTTGAAAACCGGCTCCGGGAGCAGCAGCCACAGAATAACATACCCCGGCAGCTCCACGAGCGCGAATACGGTGTTGCCCACCGTTTCCGCAATCCAGGCGGGCGGCAGCAGGAGCATGCGGGAAACACTGTTGGTACCCTCACGTACCGGCAGGGGAATACGCCTTGCAGACGCAGGGAGGTCATAGTAGGAGCCGGTTATCCCGGTTTTCTTCCAATCCGCCAGCCTTACGGACGCGACAGAGAGAGGCTCCACGTCAGCAGCATTGCGAGCCTGCTTCACTGTTCCGGGTTCCTGTTCCGTTGCATATTCCGCCTCCACATCCGTCAGCGGGCAGAAGAACTCCCACTGTCCGGACCTATCGTATTCATACCTGTAGGGGGCCCTGGAGCCCAGCACACGGTATTCACACGTGGCGTAGCAGACCAGAATGCGGGCATAATAATTCCCTTCGTGCAGCCAGATTGAATATCTGGCTTCCGTATTCTCCGGGCGGCTGACAACGGGAACCTGCTTATCTGGCGGGTCCAGCTGCTCCGTCAGATTAAACCGCACACACGAACTCTGCACCAAGGCACACAGCACAGCGAACAACAGATAAAGCAGAGAACGGGAACGTAAGTATATCATAGCACACTGCATCCACCAAGCAACTGGAGGTCAATGGCTATTCTAGCATACCACCTACATGCAGGCAAGGATATTCCACCCCAGGCAGACGATTTGAGAGGGAGTAGCAGGCAAAGACGTGACTTCCCAAACCCGCAGGGCGTTAACGGCAGTTCCCGTGCTCCGACAAATACGCTTCTCCTAGGTGCAGCTCTACGCAAAATACCGTCTGTTGCCGAAAAGCAGCCGCTTCACACCGTCCAGCGCCGCGTGGGAGGATTGCTCGCCCAGGCCCTTGCAATAGCCGAGGCCCTGCATGAAAACAAGCCCGGGCGGCAGGGGAAGCGCGTGGCGGTCCACTGCGGCATCGAGCAAGGCGGGGCCATCTGCAGCCAGCCAGGCCTTGATGGCCGGTATAGCCTCGTTCACCCGGGAGATACGCCAGGACTGCAGCCCCATGGCCTGGGCCACCGCTGCAAAATTGGTGCTGCGCAGGTGGGTGCCCATAGGCTTTCGCATGCCGGCTTTTATCTGCTCCAGAGCTACATAGTCCAGCTCAGAGTTGTTGTACACCAGTATTTTGACAGCCAGGCCTTCCTGCAGGAGGGTGAGCAGGTCCCCCGCCAGCATGGAGATACCGCCATCCCCGCACATGGCAATGACCTGGCGCCGGGGATACAGGGATTTCGCCCCTATGGCCATGGCCAGCGCACAGCCCATGGAACCATAATTGAATGAGCCCAGAATTCGCCGCGAATCCAGCGCCTGCAGGTAACGCGCACACCAGATATCCGGCGTACCGGTATCCACGGTGAAAACGGCATCCGGCTCCGAGTGGTCGCTCACCAGGCGAGTCAGCAACTCCGGCCGCAGCGGAGCCTCCTCATCCACAACCCGCAGCGGGTGGCTGATGGCGGCCACCTCCCGGGCATTGAAGCTGAGCATGGCTCGCAGAAAGTCATCCGGGTGGTCTGACTGAATGAGCGGCAGCAGCGCCCGCGCCACCGCCCCCGTATCGGCATGAATTCCCATGGCAAGCGGCGTGCGGCGCCCCAGCGCAGCTGCATGGGTATCCACCTGAATCACCCTGCCCCGCTGCGGCAGGAAATCCCGGAAGGGAAAGTCCGTTCCCCACATGACCAGCACATCGCAATCCAGCACCGCGTGCACTGCCGCCCCCCACCCCAGCAACCCGGTCATGCCCACGGCGTTCGGGTTGTTCTTCTCAAGCAAGTCTTTCGCCCGCAGTGTATACGCCACAGGCGCATGCAACTTCTCTGCCAGCGCCACGATTTCCTTCTCTGCTCCGGTGCACCCGATGCCGCACAGGAACGTGACGCGCGCGGCTCCATTCAACATGGCAGCCATGCGCTGCAGCTGGGATTCCGACGCGCGCAGGGCCGATGCCTCCACCGGCAGCACCGGTGCCCCAATCGTCTCGTCAATTCCCGGCATTGAGGCCACATCTCCAGGCAGAACCAACATACCAACCCCGCGGCTCCCTCTGGCGGTGCGGATTGCCTCTGCCAGCACAGCAGGCACCTGCCGGGGCCGGCTGGCCATTTCGCAATAGGCCACACACTCCCTGAAGAAGAAGGTGGGGTGCGTCTCATGCAGATAGTGGCTGCCTATCTGCAGCGTCGGCAGGTGCGCTGCCAGCGCCAGCACCGGAGCCCCGCTGCGGCTGGCATCATATAAGCCGTTTATCAAGTGCATATTACCGGGGCCGGAACTCCCGCAGCACACGGCAAGCTCGCCGCTGAGCTGCGCCTCAGCACTGGCGGCAAAGGCGGCTGTCTCCTCGTGTCGCACATGCACCCAGCGGATGCGGGCATCGCGCTGCAATGCCTCCATCAGCGGGTGCAAAGAATCCCCCGCCATGCCATAAATGCGGCGCACGCCGGCAGCAGCCAGCATCTCGACTACCTGATCAGAAACGGTCTTCTGCATGGATGCCATTTTCGGCAACCATGCAGAAATTAGCAAGCTAACTCTCTATCTATTAGCAGAGAACCCGAATCAGCCTATTCTACCATTCCAATAACGCATAATTTGTTCCCGGCGCTGTTCCTCTGCACGCACCTGAGCAGCATGCCTGCGGGCCGCCAGTTGCCTGACCTCTGCCCGTAGATAAAATGACAGCATCCGCACACCGCTTTCCGTGGCGTGCCGCACACGGTACTCCTTCAGAAAACCTCGTTTCACATAACGCGACAACGAACTGCGTGATATAACCAGAAGCATGCAGGCCTCACCCACAGAGCACAGCTTTTCCGGCTCTTTGCAGACCATCGGTACCCGCTTGGCCAGAACCCGCTCTACCACGCTGCGGTCCCAGTACATGCAGGCACAACGCCCCGGACGCGTCACCAGGCAGTAATTCGATTTATGCCGCGTAAGCAGTGCGCGCGTGGCCCGCTCACTGATACCGAGCATTCCGGCGGCCTCGCGGGTGCTCACGCCCCAATGCGGCGGGCTCGCATGCGGCAGTCCACTGCGGCTATCTGTACCTTTCCGGCCGGTCAGTATCTCCTCCGGATACCTGACTCCCGGCATGTCTATCAGGCGAGCACCGCCTACTCCTCTCAATGTGCGCGGAAGAGACCGAGGGCCTAGCATGCGCCGCCCCCTTTCCATCCAGCGCTTTTTTCATCATAGTTGTTGGGCATCTTTTTACTTTTTTGCTGGAATAAAAAGTGCGCGTACTATAT
>JAZOTV010000097.1:0-2018 GCA_045657815.1 Akkermansia sp. | reverse complement strand
GTTGCCGATATTGGCGTTGATTTTGCAGAGGAAGTTGCGCCCGATAATCATGGGCTCGGCTTCCGGGTGGTTGATATTGGCCGGAATGAGCGCGCGGCCGGCAGCTATTTCATCGCGCACGAACTCGGGCGTGAAGAAGGCGGGCATATTGCCCCCGCGCTGCTCTGCCGGGTGCTGGTAGTGCAGCTGGGCGCGGCGCTCCAGGCTTTCAGGGGAGAAGCCGGGCTGGGCCTCCAGTTCGCTGGGGCGCGGCATGCCTGTGCCTAATTCATCCAGCAGCTGCTGCGCCTGCTCCGGGCGCGATTTAGCGCTGGGAAACTTGTCATAAATGGCTTTGAAAGCCGCTTCCCGCCCCAGATTTTCGCGGATGGCCACATATTCCATTTCCGGGGTGATGAGGCCTCTGCGGGCATACTCTCGCTGCGTAGGTGCCTGTTTTAAATCTGCGGCCTGCAGCGCACCGCCGGCATCCCGGCACACATCCCCACGGGAAAGAATCCACTCTTCCCTCAGGCGGGGGAGTCCCTGCTCTGCCTGACCATGAAAAGCCTCATCCCCCCAGGGACCGGAACAATCGTATATCCTCACCGGCTCATTGGGCTCCGTGGTGCCATCGGGAAAGACAGAATCCGACAAGGTCACCTCCCGCATAGCTACCTTGATTTCCGGGAATAATGCGCCCGGCACATAGATGCGGCGGGAACCGGGATACTTGAGTTCATCGGCTTTCATAGCTGTATGATACCATTAGCTAGAGTATACTTCAAGTTATGCTGTCAGAAATTGTTGTAAATTCTTATTATTAGTAAGCGTTGGCACCATTAACCCATCATCGACAAATCGGCATTTGAGAAGTACAAAGGACGAGGTACGAAGTACAAATTAAAAGTTCCGCGACCCTCCGGCTCGCCTGAATATGCTGAGGCAGAGCCGAAGGGTAATTTTCAATTGTACATTGTCATTTGTCCTTTGTACATTCCTACAAACTCGGTTTTTCCGAGCTGATTAACAGATTGCCCTCTACTGATGCCCATGCGCAGGAATGTGAATATTTTGTCACATGGAGTGTGGCTTTTATTTCACCGAAGCACCATTGCTGAGCGCGGTGCGCCGTGCTTAACTATTTTCAGTTAACCGCACATTATGCATAAACGCGATACTATATTCTGCGCAATCTGTAAAGCCGGGGCCTTCGTGTCACTGCTGCTGATGGTGGGCATATTCGCCCGGTTACTGATTCACTCAGCAGATGCCTGGAAGCATTTCGGGATTTCCTTTCTGTGGGGTGTTGACTGGGACCCTGCCATGGATATCTATGGAGCGCTGCCGTCCATACTGGGCACCCTGTTTACCACAGGCTTGTCACTGGCACTGGCTATACCGCTTGCCTTTGCCGTAGCGCTGCTGATTACTGAGTCGCCGGAGTGGCTGAAACGCCCGTCGAGCCAGTGTGTGGACCTGCTGGCGGCCATCCCATCGGTGATTTACGGTATGTGGGGCTTGTTTGTACTGGTGCCGTTGATGCAGGAATATGTGCAGCCTTTTCTGGCGGATACTCTGGGTATCATCCACCTGCCCGGGGGTGCCTGGCTGCTGGGTGAGGATGGTGCCGGCAGCGGATTCGGGTTCCTGACCGCCGGGGTCATTCTGGCTCTTATGATTCTGCCTTATATGAGCGCGGTGATGCGCGATGTATTCCGCATGACTCCGCCTATGCTCCGTGAATCCGCCTACGGGCTGGGCTGCACCCGCCTGGAAACTACGCGTGATGTTGTGTTGCGCTACGGCATACGCGGAATCATTGGTGGCATCTTTATCGGTATGGGACGTGCTCTGGGTGAAACCATGGCGGTACTCTTTGTGATAGGTAACATGATGGACTGCCCCGCAGGGCTGTTCTCCTGTGGTTCCACAATTGCCACCACCCTGGCCAACAACTTTGCAGAGGCCACCGGGCTGCAGCAGAGTGCGCTCTTTGCGCTGGGGCTTGTGCTGCTGCTCATGAGTTTCAGTATTCA
>JAZOTV010000096.1:0-5995 GCA_045657815.1 Akkermansia sp. | reverse complement strand
GGTGACAGAACAGCTGCAACGAGTTACGCCACCGCTCTGTCACCCGCTCCGCGAGCTCTGAAACCTTTTTTATGGACTAGCGGGGGCTGGGAGCGCTACGCGCTCTTACCCCGGCCTACCATCTTTCGCCCACATTCGTGGGCTCATCATTCCGCAGGCTTCGCCTGCTCAATAAATCGCCATCGAAAGCCAGCATCAATTCTGGCGTCTGCTCTGGATTTTCCTGATTACCAGCATGGTAACAAAGAGCGAGCCCAGAGCCAGCGGGAACACGATGAACCAGTTGTGCACGAAGCCGGCCAGCAGGAAGGCGGCAAAGGACACGGCGGAAACAGTGAGCACATACGGCAACTGCGTGGACACATGGCTCAGGTGGTCGCACTGAGCACCAGCGCTGGACATGATGGTGGTATCGGAAATCGGGGAGCAGTGGTCACCGGCCACAGCACCGGCAAGACAGGCAGACATACCGATGAACATAAGCGGGCTGGTGGGGTCGAACGTGCTCACCACGATAGGAATGAGAATGCCGAAGGTGGCCCAGGAAGTGCCGGTGGAGAAGGCCAGAATACCTGCCACCACGAAGATAACGGCCGGCAGGAAGTTCACCAGACCAGCAGCGGAGTGCTCCATGTGGAAGGCAATGAACTCACGGGCTTCCAGCGCCGTGGTCACGTTCTTGAGCGCCGTGGCCAGGGTCAGGATAAGAATAGCCGGCACCATGGCGATAAAGCCCTCAGGAATGCAGCGCATGGCTGTGCGGAAGCTCATCACGCCACGGATGCGGTAGAAGATAACGGCCAGAACCAGGGCAATGATGGCACCCCAGGGCAGCCCCACGGTTGCATCCGTATCACTCAGAGCATCGGCAAAGGATTTACCCTCCATGATACCACCCACATACACCAGAGCAAAGGTTTCAATGGCGATGAGCGCCAGCACCGGCAGCACAAGGTCCACCAGTTTGCCGCGGCAGGGGAAGCGCTCCTCGAGTTCCTGCATCACCTGCTCCGGAACAACAGTGTGTAAATCACCCTTCTCAATGGCATTGCGCTCATAGCGAACCATGGGGCCGAAGTCAAAGCGCATCAGAATCAGCATCACCACAAAGCAGAGCGCCAGCAGCGAATAGAAGTTGTACGGAATCGCCTGAATGAACAGCTCCAGCCCGTTATACCCCGTGCCGGCGGAATACTGAGAAACGGCTGCGGCCCAGCTGGAAATAGGGGCAATCATGCACACAGGTGCCGCCGTGGCATCGATGATGAAGGCCAGCTTGGCGCGAGAAACACGCTTGGCATCTGTCACCGGACGCATCACACTACCCACAGCCAGGCAGTTGAAGTAGTCATCAATGAAAATCAGAACACCCAGGAAGAAGGTGGCCAGCTGGCTGCCGATGCGCGACTTGATGTGATTCTGAGCCCACAGACCGAAGGCATGCGCCGCCCCCGTCTTGTTAATCATGCTGACGAAAGCCCCGAGAATCACCAGGAAGATAAAGACGCCCGTAGTGGCCTTCATACCCTCGATGAGACCCTGATTCACCACAAAGTCCACTGTCTCCAACGGAGCAAACTGGGTCACAAAGCAGGCACCCAGCACCACACCGGCAAAGAGGGCGGAATACACCTCCTTGAAAATGAGGGCCAACACGATGGCAAAAATGGCCGGAGCCAGTGACCACATAGTACCACAGAGGGGCGATTTAGCCGCAGCGGCGACGGCCTCAGCTCCTTCTGCAGTCGGAACTTCTGTTGAACCATAACTCTGCATTGCCAGCATTGCCACCACGGCAATCAGCAGAACAAAAAGTTTCTTCGTTATATTTCGCATTGCGGTTTCAATAAGTTGCGCGAAAAACTTACCATAAATCACCCAAAGAGTCAACATAATTGCATTAAACGCCCATCCTTTACCCGCGCGCATTAACAGAATCGGCACGGTAAGCATTTTGGCATTGACCCTCATGCCGCTATATGCTAACCTGAGCACGATATGAAACATCTTATCCTTGCTATCACAATGATGCTGGGTCTCTGCGCCTGGAGCCTTCCGCAGGTCTGCGCCCAGGACAAGGCCGCAAAGGCAACCAAGACCACTAAGGCAAAGAAGAGGGCGGGTAATCTTTCACCCGTGGCCAAAGCACTGGCAGAAGCTGGTTATTTCACAGAGAGCGAGGCACTTCCCCGCGCTAAAACCTATATTTTCATCTGCTCAGCCTCCTGGTGCGCCCCCTGCCGCGCGCTGATGCCCAAGATTGTGGAGGAATATGAGAAGAACATGAAGAAGAACAAGAGTGTTTCCCTTGTTCTGCTCTGCCATGACCAGGATGAAGATGCCGCCAGGAAGTATATTGAACACTATGAGACCGATATACCCGGCGTAATGGCCTCTGCTGTGAATCTGCCGAACAAGCCCCAGATTTCGGGCATTCCGTGGTGCTTCTATATGAACGCCAAGGGTGAACTCATCTCCTCCGGTTCCGGCAACAGGGTGCTGGACTGGAAGACAGAAATGAAGAAGAAGCCTATTAAGAAGTAAGCAGGCAGCTGCCGCATTTATTTAAGTAAAATACCGCGCCATATCGGCGCGGTATTTTGCTGCAAAGTATTCAGGCTCGTCCGGATTCGCGGGAAAGGGCTCTCAGCCAGGAGCTCTGCTCCAGCACCGCGGCCTCTGCCGCCGTAAACGGCATACGGGGGCGCCAGTTAGTGCCTCCCTCTGTGCCCGGTGTATTCAGGCGCACCGGTATATCGAACAGCTCCGTCCACATGAGCGCGGCATAGGCTGAATTGCAGCGCAACAGAGCCCGTATGAGCGCATCCTTGATACCCGGATGCCAGGGAGCAAGGCATTCACGATGGTGAAGACCAGCAAAATCACCAAGCCAGCAAAGAATACGGGAACAATCCCTGCCCCTCTGATAGGCGGCCATGCGCTCAGCAGGCGGAAGAGAGGGCTCTGCACTGGCACCAAGGGAATCCTGCACGCCTTCATACCAGGTGTCCCAGTCGGTGCAGAGTGGAGGGAAATCATGCGTAGCATAGGTAGCAAAAGAACACGGGTTGTAGGTATCACCGCGCACAATCTGCTGGTGTTCATCAATCTCCCAATGAGGAATCTTGAACCCGGCTATGCGCAGGTAGGATAAATCCGGGCGCACATAGTCCGGCACACAGCCCAGATCTTCCCCCACCACGCGCACACCGGGAGCAGCCTTCAGCAGCTGCCGCAGCAGGTAATCTCCCTGCGCCAGGTTGGCCCTGCGGTCGGGTTCAGTCCAATCGCCCCGCGGCCGGAAACCCGGGCGGCGTCCCCCGCAACGCGCAGCGGCCTCATCCTCTGAAAGCGGCAGGAACTCCGGGTTGCGCTCCGGCATCCACGGGAAGGCATAGATGCGGTAAAAGCCGAGCACGTGGTCAATACGATACATGGAGAACACCTCTGCCAGTTTGCGGATGCGGCGATTCCACCAGGCAAAGCCATCGTGCTCCATCACATCCCAGCGGTACAATGGAATGCCCCAGTTCTGCCCCCACCTGGCCGTGAAGGGGTCCTCTGCAAAATTACCTTCTGCCGGGGCGCCTCCGCTCCATTCCATATCGAAGAGATAGCGTTCAAAGAACACATCTGCACTGGCCACAGAAACCCCGATGGGCACATCCCCCATGAGCAGCACTCCCTTTGCATCTGCATGCGCCCGCACCCGCGCCCACTCGCGCGCGCACAACCACTGCAGCCACTGCTGGTAGCGCTTCTGCCCACGGGATTCTGCACAATCGTTCACAATGCGGCGCACCACGTCCGCGTTCTGCTCCGGCCAGAGCCACCAGGCAATCGTGCCGAAACCGAAACTAGCCACCAGGAAGGTGGTGAAATCCTCCAGCCAGATTCCCTGTTCCTGCACCCATCCGTCAAATTCCGCACGCTGGGAAGCGAAGGATTCACTGGCATCAAAATGTTTCCAGGCCTCCGCCAACCAGTATCTTTTATACGCACGCACACGCGAATAGTCCACGAGATCCCGGCCGCCGGGGAGCTGCAGCGGTGGCAGATCCTCCTGGTAGGCAGGGCGGTCTACGGGCATGCCAGGCACGCGCTCCAGAGAAAGATACAGTGGTTCAAGCGCCACAGAGCTGATGGCTGAATACGGAGAAGGAGCATCATCCTCCCCCAGAGCATTCACCGGCAGCAGCTGCAGAAACCCCACGGCATGCTCCGCCGCCCAATCAATCCATTCCTCCAGCGCCGCAAGATCACCTATACCGGCATCCCCCTCTCTGCGCAATGAAAATAGCGGCATCAGCACCCCTGTTCTGCGTTCCTTCACCATAGTACAGAATCCTAGCACAGAGCGCCTGCGGTAGCAACAAGAAAACCACTACAGGTGCATATTCCGGGCGTAATTGATATTTCTCCGGCATATTGACTACCGGATAGCAGATTTTACTTGAATTTTTCCGCATCTTATGGTAGATGCTGAAAATCACATTTACTGCTTCCCGCAGCAGAAACAGCTTCACATTATTACACAGCAAATTTATGGCCCCCACGAAGAAAACCAGCAAGGCGGAGAGTAAGAACTCCTCAGCCAAGAAAGAGACCGCCACCGTTGTCAAGAAGCCCCAGGTGCGCGAAACACTGACCGCCGAGGAAAAAGCCCGAGTCAAGAAGCTCAAGGAGACCCTTGCCCTGCTCAAGACAGACCCTGAATGGCCGACTTTCCTGCAGGAACAGAAGCAGGCGCTGCTGAATCTGCGCGATGAACTGCTGCCGAACATGCAGAACGTGACCCGCGACCACCTGCGCAGCGGTGCATCCAACGTTTCCTCCTCCTCCGGACAGCATATCGGCGACGCCGGCAGTGAGGCCGAAGTGCGCGACCTGACCATCCGACTGCTCGACAAAGATCGTGAGCAACTCTTTGAGATTGATGCTGCTCTGGAGCGCATCCGCCGCGGCACCTACGGTATCTGCGAAATCTCGCTCGACCCCATTCCCAAGAAACGCCTCCAGGTGCGCCCGTTCTGCCGTCTCACGGTGAAATGCCAGGAGGAATATGAGAAAAAATACGGCTCTTACGCCAACTACAAGGCGAAAAAACAGGACCATGTCGGGTATGCTGACCTACAAAATGACATGGAAAATGCGATTTCTCTTGACGATAGCGAAGAATAGCGTATAATGTGCGCCCGCAAGTCAACAATTCGCAATTATGCCTAGAGATATTATCATTCTGGAATGCACGGAGGCCAAGGCCGAGGGTAAGACTCCTTCCCGTTACGTGACCACCCGCAACAAGAAGAGCCAGCGCACACCCGGCCGTCTGGAGAAGGTTAAGTTCAACCCCTACCTGAAGCGCCGCACTCTGCACCGCGAGATGCGCTAAACCTCCCAAGCAATTCTATACGATTATGATGACCGAATTCAAGAGCGTCGAACGCCGTATCCGTTTCCGCACCTGCAACAAGACCATGCCCCGTCGCCGCATCGACATTCCTGCTGGCGCTGTGGACATGTGCAACCCGGAATTCCTTTCCAAGTTCACTTCTGAGACCGGCAAGATTCTTCCCCGCCGCGTGACTGGTGTTTCTGCCAAGATGCACCGCAAGATTACGCGCGAAATCCGCCGCGCTCGTGCCGTGAACCTGCTCCCCTGATGAAGGAGGAGTTCTCGACGGCAGATTGTCGTTGATTACTAGGGAGCTTGTACGCTTCGGCCTGCAAGCTCCCTCGGTCTTTTTCTAAAAATCCACTGCTTCTCCCATGCAAGACCTCAAGGACACCCAGAACGAACTCGACACACGCCAGATTTCCATTGACCGCGTGGGTGTGCGTGGTGTGCGTTTCCCTATTGTGGTCAGCGATAAGGAGCAGAGGACCCAGTCCACCGTGGCCACGGTGGCGCTCATGGTAGACCTGCCCGAGAAGTACAAAGGCACACACATGAGCCGGTTTGTGGAAGCGCTGCATGAAGTCGGAGGCCAAGCGG
>JAZOTV010000095.1:0-14705 GCA_045657815.1 Akkermansia sp. | reverse complement strand
GACAGCACAAAAGGCTAAAGATGCCAGTCTCGCACTGGAAACGGCACAAGGTGCATTAGATGAACTTGGTGGGTCTCTTAGCACGGCTGAAGAAGATCTTGTCAGTTACAACTCGACCATCGCTAACTACGAAGGTCTTAGTGCATCCGTTCTTTCAGGAAGCGTTTATCAGATGCAAGCATCGCTTCAGCAACTGATAGACGGATTCATCCATGCAGAGGATGGTACAAGGGAATCTCTGGAAAATCAGGTCAAGAATGCTAAAAAGAATCTCGATGAGATTAAGAGAAAATTCGATAACCACGAGGAAGGTATCACACAGGACATGGTGGATGCCTACATGAAGATATACACCGATTCCGAAGCAGAACTGTCAAAGTGGGAACAGATGAACAACGAATATCTGGATGGCTTCGTGGATGACATCAGCCAACACAAAGAGCCGATCAGACAAGCCACAAAAGATACGATGGGTGTCGTTCCGCAAGAAGCTAAAGCATCAATGACAAAAGCGGTAAACGCAGGTGACAATGGTCTTGGCGAACTTCTGAAGAAGATAAGAGGTATGAAGAGTTCTTACAAGGGTGCTAGTGCGGAATTGATGTCTGCACTTGTATCGACATTCCAAGATTCTCAATACTACAACCAGATGTATGATGCCGGGTATCGCTTCATCGAAGGATTTGTAAACGGCATGAAGACGGTGAATGTTTACACACCATCGCAGAAGATCATGACTGATGCCGTCCATGCATCAAAGACAGAACTCAAGGTATCTTCCCCTTCCAAAGTCATGGAAGAGGTTGGTCAATACTTTACACAGGGTTTCGCCATCGGTATTGCCGATGAAACAAACATGGTAAAACAGGCATCTTCAGCAATGGCTCAGTCTGCCGTAGACAGTTCTTGGATGACAAGCAACTGGACACCGACAGGCATCGGCTATGCAACACAGGGCATGTACAACAACACCAGAAACATCACCGCACCGATTAATGTCAACGTTAACGTGAATGGGAATGTTGATGATGTGGATGCACTGGCAGATGTAATCGCAGAAAGAATTAACGATCAGATTATCAGAAAGAACGAGGGGACCTGATCCTTGGAGCCGGCATACACGAGGTCAAGGTCAGACTCCAGACGCTGGGAGTTGGTGGGGTTGATAACGAACTCGCCATCGATTCGGCCCACGCGCACAGCGCCCACGGGCTCAGCAAAGGGAAGGTCAGAAATCACACAGGCTGCGGAAGCACCGTTGATACTCAGGATATCCGGTTCATTCTCGCCGTCAGCAGCCATCAGCAGGGAAATCACCTGCGTATCATAGAAATAGCCCTTGGGGAACATGGGGCGCAGCGGGCGGTCCGTCATGCGGCAGGTCAGAATTTCCTTCTCCGTGGGGCGACCTTCGCGCTTGAAGTAACCACCGGGGAACATACCCGCGGCAGCGGCCTTCTCCTTGTATTCCACCGACAGGGGGAAGAAGGTCTGACCTTCCTTGATCTTGGTAGCGCTCACTACGGTGACCAGCACCACGGTATCACCACAACGGACAGTAACGGCACCATCGGCCAGAAGGGCAAGCTTGCCCGTTTCAATGGTGATGGGGTTTGTGCCAACGGCACAAGTAACGGAATGTATACTCATTTTTATTTTCTTTCTCTTCTAAGTGCCGGTTCCATCTTCACCGCCGGAGGCCGGTACCGGCCGCTGCCTCCCTTGGTTCCGTGGAGCAGAATCACGTGCTTCCTGCCCCACATGGCTACAACGAGCCGCGGCCATTCTACACTGCACCACTCCGCAGCGCAAGCAAATAATTCTGCATGAAGCGTTTTAGCTTCACATACGGACACATTTCATGTATATTGAAGCAGCGTATGACACCCCCCGCCGAAACCAACACACTCAAACTGCTGGATATTGCAGAAGACGAGCGGCCACGTGAGAAACTACTGCTGAAAGGCCGTGCCGCGCTGAGCGATGAAGAGCTCATCGCCATCTTTCTACGCACCGGCATGAAAGGCTGCAATGTGCTGGAACTGGCCGCCCGGCTCAAGCGCACAGCCGGTTCACTCACCGCCCTGGGGCGCATGGAAGCCCGCGGTATCATGCAGTGCTGCAAGGGCATAGGCTCTGCCAAAGCTGCCACTCTGGCAGCCGTGTTCGAACTGGGGCATCGCGCCGTGAAGGAAGAAATCGCGCGCGAAGACATGGCCCGCCCGCAGGCCGTCTACGAATACCTGGCCGGTGATTTACGCTATGAGCAGCAGGAGCACTTCGTCGTTCTCATGCTCGACACCCGCCGCAGGCTCATCCGCCGGAGCAATATCTCCAAAGGCACCAGCAGCCGCACCATGGTTCACCCGCGAGATGTCTTCCGAGATGCCATCCTCTGCAATGCCAGCTCCATCATCGTGGCTCACAACCACCCCAGCGGGGATCCCTCCCCCAGCAAACCGGACCGCGAACTCACCCGCGAACTCGTGCAGGCCGGAATCGCACTTCACTTACCCGTCATCGACCACATCATCATCGGCACCCTGGGCAGCGACCAGTCCAAACCCTACTTCAGCTTCCGGGAACACGGATTTATCAACACATGAAAGATTACCACACCCACCACCCCGGCCCGCATGGCGGCTACATCTGCTCCACCACCCGGCAGGATTGGGAGCGCATTGTCACCGCCCCAGGCATGACCCCCTGCTTCGGCATTCACCCGTGGCACGCGCACCTGGCAGAGCCTGCCGAAATCGCCTTCGAGCTGGATGATTGGCTCACCCGCTACCCGGAAGCCGGCGTGGGAGAAACCGGGCTGGACGCCTCCCCCAGACACGCAGCCACCCTGGAGTCCCAGCGTATCATGCTGCACATTCACCTGGGAGCCGCCTTCCGGCACGAACGCATCGTGCAGCTGCACGGCGTACACGCCTGGGCAGAGCTGCTCGAAATCCTGCGGGAACGCCACCGCTGCGGCACCCTGCCCCGCTTCCTGCTGCACGCATGGAACGGCTCTCACGAAATGGCCCGCGAGTTCCTGCAGTTAGGCGGATTCTTCAGCGTGGGCCTGCGGGAGCTCAGCCATTCCAAAGCAGCAGAGCGCTATGCCCGCATCCCCGAAGGGCGCCTTTTCCCGGAAACCGATGACCACCCGGAGAACTGGGCCCGCACCGTGGCCCTGCTCGGGCTCATCCGCGGCGGATTATTCTGATTTTTCAGCAATGATATAATGCGGGCGGCGCTTGATTTCCAGATACATCTTGGAAATATACTGGCCGATGATACCCGCACAGAAAAGCTGCAGCCCGCTCAGCAGCACAATGATGCAGACCAGGGAGGTCCAGCCATCCACCGAGCTGTGCCACACCATCTGGCGCACACAAAGCGAAACAATAATCACCAGCGCCACCAGCATACACAGCATACCCAGCAGAGATGCCAGCGCCAGCGGCATGGTTGTGAACGCCACAATACCCTCCAGCGAATACTTGAACAGCTTCCAGAATGACCACTTGGTCTCCCCGGCCACTCGCTCCACATTTTCAAACTCCAGCCACTTGGTGCGGAACCCAATCCACTCATACAGCCCCTTGGAAAAACGATTGTACTCCGGCATAGCCAGCAGCGCATCCACAGCCCTGCGAGAAAGGAGCTTATAATCGCGTGCACCATCCACCAGCTGAGTATGCGAAATCATGTTAATGAAGCGGTAGAACATGCGGGCAAAGAAGGAGCGGATAGGGGGCTCACCCTTGCGGGTTGTGCGGCGAGTTCCGGCACAGTCATACCCTTCCTCGCGCACCACACGCAGCATCTCCGGCAGCAATGCAGGCGGATCCTGCAAATCGGCATCCATCACCGCCACATAATCCCCCTTAGCCGCAGCAAAACCAGCCAGCATAGCACCCTCTTTACCAAAATTACGGGAGAAAGAGATATATCGCACGAAGTCATACTGTGCGCTCAGCTCGCGCATCACCTGCAGGGTATCATCTGCGCTGCCATCATTCACCAGAACAACCTCCGGCTTCACATCAGACAACTCTGCAAGCACCCGGCTGAGCTCCAGCATGAACGGGCGCAAAGCTTCCTGTTCGTTGTAACATGGCACGACGAGAGATAAGACGGTCATAGCTGGATTATAAGGTTTATATTATCACTTAGCAAGAAAAAAGCCCGTTCCTGTTAAGGAACGGGCTTTTGAAAACATCCATGCACCAGCCTCAGGGCATATCCACCATATCTCTGGTGATATACAGGGCCTCGCGAAGCACGGGGTCGAGGTTAGAGGGATACTCCGGCGTTTCCGTCAGCTCCTCCTCCGGGTCCTTATTCTCGTCCATGTACTCATTCTTATCATCCTTGGAAGCCAGCGGCAGCTTGGCAGCCTTCACATCCGTAAGCTTAAGGCGATAAATCGTCAGATTCTTCGCATCCTCTGCAGCCATCTGCTCATAGCGCAGCTTGCGCTCTGCATCAATCGCCTTCTTACGCTCCATAAGCTGGGCATTCTCGGCATGGCGCACAGCCTTGTTCAGAGAAAGCTCATTCTTCTCCTGGCGGGTCTTGGCGCGGGCAATATCCTCGCGGGTATACTGCATATCCTTATCAGCATCTGTGCGGGTAACGCTGCGAGCCATCAGTTCCGGCAGAATGCGGGCAATGCGGCTGCTCTTCACATAGCCACCGGCGCGGGGAATCTCATCATACTCCAGGGCGTAATCCTGCTCAGCCTCGCCCAGGCGCAGACCGGCAGTCACCGTCGGCAGCACAATATCGCTCGCCACACCCTTCAGCTGAGTAGAGGCACCACCCACGCGGTAGAATTTCTGCGTGGTCACCTTAATCATGCCACACCCCTCGCGGGAAGAGAAATAGGGCATATAATCTGCCAGGCTGCGGGGCACCTGCACCGTTCCCTTACCGAAGGTGGCGGCATCGCCCACAATCACAGCGCGGCCATAATCAGCCATGGCGCCGGCAAAAATTTCGGAAGCAGAGGCACTCAGCCTGTTGATAAGCACCACCAACTCACCATTGAAGAGGGGCTTACCGCTCACCGTAAGGCGCTCCACATGCGCACGGGAATCCTTCACCTGCACCACAGGACCGGCACCGGTGAAGAAGCCCACCATCTTGCGCACCTCGTCCAACGAGCCACCGCCGTTGAAACGCAGATCAAGCACAATACCCTGCACCTTCTCCTGAATCATGCGGCGCAGAATCTTCTTCACATCCGCAGCACAGTGCACATCACCATTATCCAGGTCAATATAGAAAGACGGCAGCGTCAGAACACCCAGGCGGTACGTACGCCCGCCGGACTTCATATCAATGATACGCCCGCTGGCCAGCTCCTCAGACATAGGAATCTCATCGCGCACGATAGAGACCACCTTTTCCTCGCCGCTGTTGGCACCTTGCACACGCAGCTTCACCGTCTGGCCCTTCTGGCCGCGAATCAGATCCACCACCTTATCGATGCTCAGGAACATGATATCCGTCCAGCTGTCATCGCCCTTGGAATCCACAGCCACAATGCGGTCCCCCAGCTGCAGCTGGCCACACCGGGCAGCAGGCCCCCCCTTCACAATACCCTCAATCGTGGTAGAGCCATCATCATCAGACTGAAGCTTGGCACCAATACCCACAATGGAAGCCTTAATCATGTCCTTGAATCGCTGCTCCTCGCGGGCACCCATATAGTCACTGTGCGGGTCATACACATGCGCCACTGCATTCAGCAGGTAGGAAACCATATCCTCACGGTCAGCGTCCTGAATCTCATTGCGCATGCGCTTGATGCGCGCCAGCATCTTATCTGCCACCGGCATCTCCCTGGCCACCGGAGATTCCTTCCCCTTTGCCTTGGCCAGAGCCACCAGGTTCTCACGGCGCAGCACCTCGGTCAGAATCATATCCTCCACCTGGTCGCGCCACACCTGGTCAAGCTCTGCGGCATTACGAGCCCGCGGCAGCTTGCGGCGTGTGCGGGGCACCACGCGGTCGGAATCAAAGGCGGGCATCGCCTTGGCATATCCCTGCAGCATCTTCTCTGCCTGGCCGATGCGGGGCAGAGCGCGCGCGCTGAAATAAGCATACAGCTCCTCTGCCAGGCGGGTGGTCTGATTAGCCAGCAGATAATCACCAAAACTGCAGGCATAGCGCTCACGCAGATAATCCACATCCTCCTGGGTCAGGAACAGATGCTGGGGATCCAGATTCTGCACATAGCATTCCAGAAACTGCTGGTACATCTTCTGCGAAAAACGCTCACGCGAGAAATGAGCATGCTGCAGCACCAGCGAAAACTGCTTGCCAATGATATCATAATCAGGCTCCGCCTGGCTCACAGAACAGCATGACATCAACGCAGCCGCTGCCGCCATTCCCAGCGCGCGCATGCGCACCCTCCAGTTATTCAGACTTGTCTTCATATCGGGTAAAATTCATCACGCGCCGCCGGGCGGCATGCGCGCATACACTTGCTGATAAGTATACGGCCTGTCTGGCGCAATCTTATCAGCAAAAAAACAAGGGACACGTATAGCCAGATCAGGCCTTCTTGCGGCGGGGGCGGGTTGCCTTCACCAGCTTGCAGCCCATTTCAGCAGCCAGCCCGCGAATTCCGGCCTCCAGCGCTGCCGCGCGGCCCTTAACCACCTTAAGCGAAGTCTCCAGGCGCGTTGCACGGGTTTTGGAGGTACGGGCCTCAATGCGAGCTTTGCGAAGCTCCTCCTTCATATCATCAGGCGCAACCTCCATCTTGCGACGGCCCGGGCGGGTCCCGGCAAAGCGCTCCATAATAGCATCCTCGGCCTGCTTTCTCCAGAGCGATA
Source organism: Akkermansia sp. (assembly GCA_045657815.1). Lineage (GTDB taxonomy): Bacteria > Verrucomicrobiota > Verrucomicrobiia > Verrucomicrobiales > Akkermansiaceae > Akkermansia. Next base: position 7,863 of record JAZOTV010000095.1, on the reverse strand, counting down.
CCAGCGTGGGCGCAATGCCCTTCTCCTTGGCAATCTTCTGTATCGTGGTCTTGCGGTTCATCACAGCAAGAATAATCTCAGTCTTCTCCTCTGGCGTATAGGACGTGCGGGTCTTGGATTTTTCGGACATAGCAAAATTTTTAAACGTGCTTTATTAATTACTATGTTTCACTTATCATATCAAGCATATATTATGCATTATCCCCCAATAATGACAAAAAAATGATACACTTCATCCTTCTTTCCGATTCTTTTTCTGCTACACCACAAGCAGAGAGAAAGCATCCCCAACACCAAAAAGCGAAGGACAGGCTGTTTCTAAGCGCATTACGCCCCCATCAACAATAATTTTCCGCAAACACATAGACAACACAAGGCACTCCCCCTCTATGAGCATTCAGCCGGCTTTTTCTGCAGGAGATATAACGCAGAAGGGAGTTACGATTTACTCGTAACTCCCTTCTTATCAAGATACGCACGAATGGACTCGAACCATCACGATGTTACTCACTAGAACCTGAAACTAGCGCGTCTACCAATTCCGCCACGTGCGCTTTTGATTGGTGCGGCGGCAGTTTAACACAATTTCAATTTCATTGCAAGCTTATTTTGTAAAAAAATTAAAAAAAGTTTCACACAAGGTGAAAAATACGGCGGAAAGCAGCTTGCGCCGGGGCGCGCGGCGTGCTATAATGCACACGCATGGAGCCCGATAGCACAGCCATAAGCCCAACCCGACGCAGCATGCGCGGCACCCCGCGTCGTCGCTCCCAACGGCCGGAAGGAACCAGACCCAGCGTGCCGGATCACGAAATTCTGCGCAAAATCGGGACCGGCGCCTATGGGGAGGTATGGCTGGCGCGCTCTGTAACCGGCGCATACCGGGCAGTCAAAGTGGTATGGCGGGAGGACTTTGCGGATGAGCAGGTATTCATCCGCGAATTTGACGGCGTGCTGACCTATGAACCCATAGCCCGCGGCATACCCGGGTTGGTGCACATTCTGCACATCGGGCAGCACGGCGGCCCCTTTCCGTATTATTTCTATGTAATGGAGCTGGCGGATGATGCCTACACCGGGTCACACACCGACCCGGCCAGCTACATACCCCGCACCCTGTTCAGCGATATGCAGCAGTACGGCAACCGCCCCATGCCGCTGGACTACGTGCTGGAGGTAGGCTGCCAGCTTTCCCGCGCACTGGCCGGGCTGCATGCGCAGGAACTGACCCACCGCGATGTCAAACCCACCAATGTCATCTTCATCAACGGACGGGTCAAACTGGCAGATGCCGGGCTGGTTGCCCACAGTAACCAGCGCACCCTGGTAGGCACAGAGGGCTACATCCCCCCGGAAGGCCCCGGCACCCCCCGTGCGGATGTCTATGCACTGGCCAAGGTGCTGTATGAGATGTCCACCGGTATGGACCGGCTGAATTTCCCCTCTCTGCCCCCCGAGCTGCCGGAGGGCACCAGCCACCACCGCTGGATTGAGTTCAACAAACTCATCTGCTCCGCAGCGTCTCCGCAGGTGCAGAAGGATACCCTGGTCAACGCCAAGCAATTTGCAGAGCTCCTGGAAAGCCTGCGCGATGACGCCGGAATCCGCCGCAAGCGCCGCCGCTCCCTGCGCAGGCAGTGCATCGGCGGCGGAATAGCACTGCTGAGCCTGGCGCTGCTGGGAGCCGGTGGCTACATGCTGCTGCCGGAGGATATGCCGCAGCGCCTCAATAATGCCCGCGCCGCCCTGCTGGCACCAGAGCAACCGCCCGCGCCCGCCCCCGAGGCGGAAGAACCGCCAGCCCCCCTTCCCCGGCACGGGCAGTACTTTGTGGGCAGCGTACCCGCCGGTGCCTCTATCTATACAGAAGATGGCATTTATCTGGACGAAACCCCATACGGTCCCATCACGACCGATACCGGCAAGCGCATCGCCTTTGTGCTGCGCAAGGAAGGCTATGCGGACTCCCACGTGAGCGGCATCATACCGCCGGGTGAGCTGCTCTCCCTGTGCGGAGAACTGCGCCCCTACCGCCCCCCGCGCACCGGCGAACCCTGGACCGATGCGCAAGGCACCCGTTACCGCCCGGCCGGCGGCGTGCATGAAGCCGTGACCCCGGTTTCTGCAGCACAATTCCGCGAATTTCTGAAAGCAGACCCGCAAGCAGCGACCAAGTTCACCGCCCAGGAGGCAGACGGCCAGTTGCTCACCTCTCAGGAGGCCATCAGCGCCTTCACCCTCTGGCTCACCCGCCAATGCGAACGCGCCGGCACCATTGGCCGGGATCACTCCCTCATTGCGCGGCCGGATCCCGGCACTGCCGCCGGGCCGGATTTGTGCGGCTACAGGCTCTGCACCATGCTGGTACAGAAGACCCCGGTCAGCATCTACACCAACCCGGCCGGGGCCAGTGTCATGCTCAACGGCATGCCGCTGGGGATTACCCCCATGCAATCCATCAGCATTCCCCTGGCTCCCTACTACCTGGAAATCCGGCTTCCGGGCTACTCCACCGTGCGCCGGAGCGGGCTTTCCCCCAAGGATCTGGTGCTCAACCTGCACCTGCAGCCCAACCACTCCGTGAGCTTTGGCAGTGAGTGGATTAACAGCCTGGGGCTCAAGCTGCTTCCCTTGCGTTCCAATCTGCTGGTCTGCGCCACTGAAGTGCGCGTGGCCGATTTCCGCCAATTCTGCCAGAGCACCGGCGCAGAGGAGCCGCCCATGGTGGATTTTGACCAGAACGAACACCACCCGGTGGTCAATGTTTCCCGCAATGCGGCCGAGACCTTTGCCGCCTGGCTCACCCAGAGCGAACGCGCCAACGGCCTCATCGAGGAAACAGATACCTACCGCCTGCCTACGGATGAAGAATGGAGCCAGATGGTAGGCTGCCGCGACAGCAACGGCCAGAGCCCCTACGAGCGCCAGCGCGTGCGGGCCACCACCGGCGCAGAATACCCCTGGGGGCAGAAATGGCCCCCGGCCCGCAACACCGGCAACTTTGCAGACTCCAGCGCCATTCCCGTGATGCGGGCGGATCATGTCATCCCGCAATACCATGATGACTTCGCCTACACCGCCCCGGTAGGTTCATTCCCTCCCAATGCCCTGGGGCTGCATGACCTGGCCGGCAATGTAGAGGAATGGGTGAGCGGCGAATACGGCGGCCCGGCAAACTTCCATTTCCGCCACTATGGGGTTACCCGCGGCGGCGACTACACCTCATTCCGCCCCGGGCAGCTCAGCGCTCACCGCCGCACACCGCACCCGGCAGATTCACACCGCCCCACCATCGGCTTCCGGCTCGTGCTGGAGCGCAACCTGCAAGCCCCATAAAGGCACAAGCTGCGCCGTTCTCAGCGCACCACGCTTCCGGGGTCTGTCCAGGTGCCGGGGGGCAGCACCCGCCCCGGCAGAATCACGCACTTGCAGCCAATGCGGCAGTGCCCTCCCACCAGGCAGCCCAGCTTATTGCGCCCGGTGGGGCATAGCTCGCCCTGCCAGGGCATGCGGATTTCCCCGGCATCATGCCGGAAGTTGGAAAAAATGCAACCACCGCCCACATTCACATCATCCCGGATGATGGAATCCCCGATATAGGACAAGTGAGATACAAAAACCTGGTTACCAATCAGGCTGCTCTTCACCTCCACCGCATTTCCGATCACGCAGCTATCACCAATGCACGTTTCACCGCGCAGATAGGCATTCGGGCCGATGCGGCAATTGCGGCCAATACACACATGGCCCTCAATCACCGTGCCGGGCAGCACCACTGAGCCCTCGCCCAGCTTCAGCACCCCGAGGATATGTGCCCCGGGACTCACCTCGCCGCGAATATCCGGGCGCAGGTCCTGCAAAGCGGCACAGCGGCGCTTCAATTCCTCCCACGGGCGCTCATTCATCATCTTTCAGACCAATGTTATAGCGTTTACAGGCTTCCAGCAGCAGCTCATAAGGCGATTTGCCACCATCCTCCGGCTGTTCGAGAAACAGGGGCTCCGGGTACACATGCGCATAGCGCCGGCCCTCGGCATCCCTCGCTTCGCCGGAATAACCCACATTAGCATCTGCCTGGGGGCATTCGCCCCAGGGACCGCCCATCCAGGCCGCCACATCACGCACATTGCGGTAAGGGCTGCAGTAGGAATTCACCCAGTAATCCACCATGGCGGCGCGCTCCCGGGGTTTGGAGCGTTCCCGGCGGCTCACCGGGTCCAGAGTCACCACCAGCACCTTACCCGTATGCGGCACATCCTCAATCTGGCGCAGAGCATCCATAATAGCAGAGCCACCATAGCTGTGCCCCAGCAGCACCACATCCGCCCCCGGGTTCACCGCCAGGAAGGCGCGCAGGTCACGCTGCAGCTTCCAGGTGCTGTGAAACAGGAGATTACCAGTGCCGCTGTCCCAGGCATAATAAGCCCGCAGCTGGCGCCCCTTGCAGGGGAGCGGCGGGGTTTTCTCATACACAGAGCGGAAATGCAGCAGAACCTGCTCTGTGAAACCGCCCACAAAAATGACGGCCACATCTGCTTTCTCTGCCGGCAGAGGCAGCTGCTTGCGCCTGCCCACCACTCCGGTGCGCGGCGTGGGCTCTATGCCCTCTGCAAACTGTGGCTGGCTGCAACCGGCCAGCACAGCCGCCAGAAGCCAGAAAAGAAGAATGCGCTTCACCTGATTCCCTTGAAAAGTTTTTGCAGATTCGGTTTCAACACCCGGAACAAGGCCTGCTCCTGCTCCAGCGGCAGCACCACATCGTGCATCACCACGCGGTCATTCATCACCGTGCCGGCCAGGCACTGCCCGTTGGAACCATATATGTAAAAGCGGTTCTTCGCCAGAGAATCACGTTCATCATCCGTCTGGTAGGCAAGCTCCGGCACCTCGCGGGCCTCTCCAGCCACCAGAATAGCACATACCTCTGCCTGCTGAGTCTGGGTCAGCGGCCAGATATTGGTTCCCTCTTCATCCAACCACGCGGGCAGGAACGGAGTCACAGCCATGCGAGGAGAGGCCAGCATCTCCTGCACAGCCTCGTTGCTCACCGAGCCCACAACCGATTGGCAGGCCGGCAGCGCCACCACTGCCGCCAGAAAAGCCACACTGAAACAAATCTTCTTCATATTCCGGGAAAAAGGGTATCACTCAGCATCAGGACTCAGCGCGGGCAATATCACAGGCCATCTGGCGGGTGGCCCCGGCCAGCAGGCTCACTACATCATCAAAATCCTGTGTTGTTCCATAGTAGGGATCCGGCACCTCATGCAGCGGGCAATCATCTGCAAACCACGCACTCATCGGCACCACCTTGGCCATTTCCTCCGGGGAAGTGGCCATCTGAATCACATCCTCATAGTTATTATTATCCTGCGGCACAATCAGGTCAAAATCCACAAAATCGCGGCGGGAGAACTGGCGCCCGCGGTGGCCGTTGTACTCAAAACCGGCGCGTTCCAGAGCAGCCAGCATGCGGGCATCCGGTTTCTGGCCCACATGGTAATTAGCCGTTCCGCAGGAATCCGACTCCACGTGGTCAGCAAGCCCGGCGGCCTGCACCGCAGCATTGAAAGCCATCTCCGCCGCTACCGAACGGCAGATATTGCCCAGACACACAAAAAGCACGCGGAAACTCTGCGCAGCAGATTCCGGTTGACCATCCTCGCCAATTCTGGTATTTACATCCATGTCACTGTAAATACTAGCATATCATGTTGAGCATTGCACGCCTGAATTCTGCCCCCGAGATATTTTACTCACTGCAAGGTGAAGGAACCCGCTGCGGCACACCCGCCGTTTTCCTGCGTCTGGCTGGCTGCAACCTCAAATGTAAGTGGTGTGATACCAAACACTCATGGGGTTCCGGCATCACCCGCACTGCGGCAGAAACGGCTGCTGAAATCACCGCTTTTGCCTGTAATTCCCTTGTCATAACGGGAGGGGAGCCCCTGCTCCAGCAGGCCGCCCTGGAGGAACTGCTGCTGCACCTGCCGGAGGATATGCACATCGAGGTGGAAACCAACGGCACCATCCTCCCCACCAGCCGCCTGGCGCAGCGCATTAACCAGTGGAATGTTTCGCCGAAGCTGTTGCACTCCGGCAACGCACAGTGCACTGCCCTCCCGGCAGAACCCCTGGCCTTCTTTGCGGCGCAGCAGAATGCCTGGTTCAAATTTGTGGTGCAGGCAGAGGAAGACTGGGCCGCCATCCCCCCCCTGGGGCTGCCCCGCCACCGCATTATACTGATGCCCTGCGCCACCACCCGCGCCGGGCTGGAGGCAGCACGCCCCGCAGTAGTCGATATGTGCCTGCGCCACGGAGTGCGGCTCGGCGACCGGCTCCACCTCAGCCTCTGGGATGATAAGAAGGGGGTATGATGCCGGCAGCACGCAACCGCCTTCCGGCAAACACCACAATAGTTAGCCCTAACCTCTTGAGCTCCGGGCGCAAAATATGCTACACCCGGAGCTGCCATGAAGAAAATACTCACATACCTGACCGCCCTGTGCTGCACCGCAGGCGCTGCTCCCTATTATCTGCCCCAGCCGCCGGGCGGAGCGCTCACCCCCTATGACTGGCAACCCACCTGGCGCATGGATATGCTCTACACCTTCGGAGCACATCATGCCCCGGACACCGCAGGCTTTCGCACCGGGCTGGAATTGTACAGCAACGCTGTTTCACCAGTTCGCCACCAGTTCGGGGCATGCGTCGGCCCACAGTGGGGTAACAGCCACCACATCTGTGACGGCATGCATGTGCACGAGCACCTCTGCACCATTCCCATCACGCTGGGATACACCCTGAACCTGGAGCTGATGAAGGGTGTCTTCCTCATACTGGGCGGCAAGGCAGGCTGGGCTGTAGGGCGCTATACCCAGCGCAGTGATACCTGGCGCGATTCCGGCAGCCACCAGGGCTTCACCTTTGCCGCCGGCGGCGGTTTCAAAGTGCAGTGCAGCGAGCGAACCTACTTCCACGTAGGCTATGATTTCGCCCGCACCTATTCCAACAGGCACCACGAAGCCATCCTCGGCCAGCACATCCTTTCCTCTGGTCTCGAATGGCAATTCTGAAGCACCCCATACCGAAATCAGCTAATCCACAACTTTCAGGCAGGCGTATCCCGGAAATTGTTCGCCGGATGGGCGTTTTCCAGGATACGCAGGGCCGTTTTTTCTTGAGAAATCGTGCAGAATATGGTAGAAAAAGAGTGTTATGAAAAAAGCACTCTCCGTTCTCATCACTTTGTCTGCCCTTGCAGGTTCTGCCAGCGCCGCCGGCTATGTTCTCGCCCCCAACGCTCCTGGCGTTCTGACACCTTCGGACTGGCAGCCTACCTACAATATTGAAGGACTGTATGCCATTGGCGAACATGAAATGCCGGACACCTGGGGTGTACGTGGCAGTTTCAGCCTGTACGACAACGGCATGGATTCCATCCGCCAGCAGATCAGCTTTAACATCGGGGCCGAATTCGGTTCCGACCACGAAACCATCGCAACCTACAAGGTGAAGACCGACCTGTGGAAGCTTCCCATCACCGCCGGTTATGACATCAACCTGGGCGTAACCGAGAGCGTGTTCATTGACTTCGGGGTCAAGGCCGGCTGGGCGGTCGGTGAGGTCAAGAGCAAGGTCGAAGGATTCAAGGCTGAGGCCGACTTCAACGGCTTCACCATGGGCGCCGGCGCCGGCATCAAGATTCTCTGCAGTGACCGCCTCTACCTCAAGGTAGGTTATGAATTCAACCGCACCTTCGTGAGCGATGATGTAGGCATCAATGTCAATCAGCACCTCATCACCGTGGGGCTCGGCACCCAGTTCTGATTATTCCCTGAGTCTCCCCTGACCAGAAGCGCC
>JAZOTV010000094.1:0-2326 GCA_045657815.1 Akkermansia sp. | reverse complement strand
CATAACACCGCAGGTCGTTGCCGCCATTGCCGCCGCCGTCAAGGTGACTGTGGGCAATGAGGCTCGCATACTGGACATCAAGCCGGTTGATACTGCCTATGGGCAGGGAGGCCGCGCCGCTGCTATGAACAATTCTCCCGTGCGTTGAGATAAAACGCATACTCCTCAAAAACACACTTCAAAACTCAAAAAAATAGAAAATAAAGATATGAAACAGCTCCGTATTACTGTTGCCGGTCAGACCTTTGATGTAACTGTTGAAACTGTTGGTGGTACCGCTCCCGTAGCAGGCGCTCCCGCTCCTGCACCTGTGGCTGCTCCTGTGGTTGCTCCCGCTCCCGTGGCCGCCCCTGCTCCTGTGGCTGCTGCACCTGCCCCCGCTGCTGCTGGTTCCGGCACCCCCATTCCCAGCCCGCTGGCTGCCAAGGTGGTATCTCTCGACGTGCAGCCCGGCGCTGCCGTGAAGGAAGGCGACCAGGTGATGACCGTTGAGGCCATGAAGATGAACACCGTGATTTACGCCCCCGCCAACGGCACCGTGACCAGCTTTGCTGTGAAGCCCGGCGACACCGTGACGGAAGGTCAAACTCTGGCTTACATCGGTTAAGTATATATCTGCAGGCTCTGCTCCTTCTTGGTGCAGAGGTAGTGTATAAATAACGCATTATACAGATATGCAAGAACTTTTCGATTCCTTCGCGAGCTTCATCTCCGGCATGGGTATCTACCAGATGACCTGGCAGATGTACGTGATGTGGGGTGTTGTGGCAGTGATGCTGTATCTGGGTGTGGTGAAGCAGTTTGAACCGCTGCTCATGGTGCCGATTGCTTTCGGCGCTCTTATCGCCAACATTCCTGATAACGGCATGGTCATTACCCAGGCTCAGCGTGAGGTGGTTGCCATTGAAGAAGGCAAGGTGACCCGCTCCACCATGCAGGACGTGGGCTTCATCCAGCTGGAACTGGCTCCGTTTGAGGACGCCGGTGTCAGCAAGCAGAGCACCGAGGGCATTGACCCCGCTCAGGCTGCTGAGTACACCGCCGCCATGGATGCTCCCATGACTGTCAAGGATGCTGTGGATCCTGAAACAGGTAAGGTGCAGAAGGGTAAGCTGGTCGTGAGTGGCCAGACCCCGCAGAAGTACCTGCTTGTGAAGCCCCACGGTGGCCTGTTTGACTGGCTCGGCCTCGGTATCAAGTGCGAGATTTTCCCTGCTCTTATTTTCATGGGCGTGGGTGCTCTCACGGACTTCGGCCCGCTGCTGGCTTCTCCCAAGTCTCTGCTGCTGGGTGCCGCTGCCCAGGGTGGTGTGGCTTTCACCTTCCTCTGCGCTGTGGGCCTCGGCTTTACCAAGGGGCAGGCTGCTGCCATCGGTATCATCGGTGGTGCTGACGGACCTACCTCCATTTTCCTGGCCAGTAAGATGGCTCCCGAGCTGCTCGGTGCTATCGCCGTGGCTGCCTACACCTACATGGCACTGGTGCCGCTGATTCAGCCGCCGTTCATGAAGCTGTGCACCACGGAAGCCCAGCGCAAGATCAAGATGAAGAGCCTGCGCCAGGTATCCAAGGGCGAGAAGCTGTTCTTCTGCTTCGTGGTGACGCTGACCACCATTCTGCTCTGCCCGGATGCGGCTCCGCTGCTGGGTATGCTGATGCTGGGTAACTTCCTGCGCGAATGCCAGGTGACCGAGCGTCTTGTGAACTGCGCTCAGAACGAGCTCATGAACATCACCACCATCCTTCTCGGTGTGTCTGTGGGCCTCACCATGCAGGGCGTTCGCTTCCTGCAGCCCGAGACGCTGCTCATCATCGGTCTGGGTGTGGTCGCATTCGCCGTGGCTACTATTTGCGGCCTTCTCTGCGCTCAGTTGATGAATCTTGGGTCCGGCTGGCGCAAGACGCCCATCAACCCCCTCATTGGCTCCGCCGGTGTGTCCGCCGTGCCGATGGCCGCCCGTGTGTCTCACAATGTGGGTCAGCAGGCTGATCGCACAAACTTCCTGCTCATGCACGCTATGGGCCCCAATGTGGCCGGTGTGATTGGTACCGCCGTGATTGCCGGTTACTACATCACCACGCTCAGTGGTCACTAAAGAGACTGCGACACAATCTGATTTATATCCTGCACCCGAATCGCCAAGCAGCGGTTCGGGTGTTGCTTTTTGGTGCCGGTGGTTTGGTGTTCGGTCTTGACCTGCCCATGGAAATATGCTACAAGTCACCCGCCCGTTGTTGCTGTATAACAAAAGATGACTTGGGAAGAAGCACAGAATTTTTGTCCGCGATGCGGTGAGCTGGTACCGTTGGGTGCTGCTCGCTGTCC
>JAZOTV010000093.1:0-2495 GCA_045657815.1 Akkermansia sp. | reverse complement strand
GCGCCGTGCTCAGGAGCTGGCACTCAAAGGGCGCGTGTACATCTGCGCCCTGTCGCGGGTATTCAAGCACCTGCGGGAATCCATTGCCGAGGGTTCCGTCCAGCTCATGGAAAAGCGCGAAACCGGCAAGCAGCTCGTCATTGTTGTGAGCACCGACCGCGGTCTCTGCGGTGGTCTGAACACCAACCTGTTCAAGGAAGTGCTCACCCAGTGCCCGGCTGAGGCCGATTACCTCACCATCGGCGGCAAGCTCAACCCGCAGTTTGCCCGAGTAGGCCGCAAGCTGGTGGCCTCCTTCGCCATCGGCGATACCGTGGAGGAAGCCGAGATGAAGGCCATTCTGGACTTCATCCGCAAGGGCTTCATGGATGGCACCTATAACCGCGTAACGGTGGTATACCAGAAGTTCATCAACATCATGGTGCAGCGCCCGCAGGTGGTGGATATCCTCCCCATCAAGCCGGAGGAGCTGCTGAAACTGGCCGAGGAAGCCGAAGGTGAAGAACACGCCGAGTTCCTGCTGGAGCCCAGCCCCACCACCCTGCTCAAATCCATTTTGCCGCTGTACTTTGCCAACCTGCTCACCCAGATGGTGCTGGAAGGCAAGGCCTCCGAGCAGTCTGCCCGCATGGTCGCCATGAAATCCGCTACCGAGAACGCCAAGACCCTCATCGGCGAACTTACGCTGGAATACAACAAGGCACGCCAGGCCCAGATTACCAACGAACTTCTCGAAATCACCACGGCCATGAAGGCCATGGAGTAATCCACCCCATCATCATCAATTTTCAAAAATAACTTATTCTCAGTATGAACACAGGTAAAATTGTGCAGATTATCGGCGCCGTGGTAGACGTCGACTTCTCCCAGGCAGAGATGCCCGCCATTTACAACGCTCTCACCGTGGATTACGAAATCGACGGCAAGCCCACCCAGCTGGTGCTGGAGGTGGAACAGCACCTGCCCGATGGCTGGGTGCGCACCGTGGCCATGAGCACTACGGACGGCCTGAAGCGCGGCATGGAAGTCATCGACACCGGCGCTCCCATCTCCGTGCCCGTGGGTCCCAAGGTGCTGGGCCGTATCTTCAACGTGCTCGGCGAAACCGTGGACGAAAAGGGCCAGCTGGACGGCGTGAAGCGCTACCCGATTCACCGCGAAGCCCCCACGCTGGAAGAACAGTCCACTTCCTCTGAGGTGCTGGAATCCGGCATCAAGGTGATTGACCTCATCTGCCCCTTCCTGAAGGGTGGTAAGGCCGGTTCCTTCGGTGGTGCAGGTGTGGGCAAGACCGTGCTCATCATGGAGCTCATCAACAACATCGCCAAGGCTCACTCCGGTCTCTCCGTGTTCGCCGGTGTGGGTGAACGCACCCGCGAAGGTAATGACTTCTACATGGAAATGAGCGAATCCGGTGTTATCGACCAGGCCAATCCGGAGAACTCCAAGGTGGCCCTGGTATACGGCCAGATGAACGAGCCCCCCGGCGCACGTCTGCGCGTGGCTCTCTCCGCCCTCTCCATGTCCGAATACTTCCGCGATGAAGAGAACCGCGACGTGCTCCTCTTCGTGGACAACATCTTCCGTTTCTCCCAGGCCGGTTCCGAGGTATCCGCCCTCCTGGGCCGCACTCCCTCCGCCGTGGGTTACCAGCCCAACCTGGCCGAAGAAATGGCCGGTCTGCAGGAACGAATCACCTCCACCAAGAAGGGGTCCATCACCTCCATGCAGGCTGTGTACGTGCCCGCTGACGACTTGACCGACCCCGCCCCCGCCACCACTTTCTCCCACCTGGACTCCACCGTGGTGCTGGAGCGTGCACTGGCCGCCCAGGGTATCTACCCCGCTGTGGACCCGCTGGCTTCCACCTCCAAGGCTCTGGCCCCCGAGCTCGTGGGCGAGGAGCACTACCGCGTGGCACGTGGCGTGCAGCAGACCCTGCAGCGCTACAAGGATCTGCAGGATATGATTGCCATTCTGGGTATGGACGAACTCTCCGAGGCCGACAAACTCACCGTGAGCCGCGCCCGTAAGATTCAGCGCTTCCTTTCCCAGCCCTTCAGCGTGGCCGAAACCTTCACCGGCATCAAGGGTGAATACGTACCCGTGGCCGAAACCGTGCGCGGCTTCGCCGAGATTCTGGACGGCAAGTGGGACTCCGTGCCCGAAGTGAACTTCTACATGAAGGGCAGCATCGATACCGTTGAGAAAGCCTGATTCCGCTCATGCCGATGCAATTCAAAATCATCACCCCCATGCGCACTGCCCTCGAGGCAGAGGTGAGCAGCATCCGCCTGCCCGCCTCGCAGGGTGAGATGGAGGTGCTGCCCGGGCACGCCGCCATCATCACCTCTGTGGCCAATGGGGAGCTCACCTACATCTGCCCCGGCCAGGCTCCCCAGAGCCTCTTTGTAGGCGGCGGTTTCCTGCAGGTGGAAAACGATAACGTGCTGCTGGTGACGGATACCGCCCTCACTGTGGACGAAATCGATACC
>JAZOTV010000092.1:0-24551 GCA_045657815.1 Akkermansia sp. | reverse complement strand
TCGAAATGGTTGCCTCTGTGTCACCATCCTTCACATCGAGGGTGTATCCGGAGATGTTCTCAGGATTGTTGCCCAACTGCATTTCGCCCGCTTCCGTCCAGATGGTGGTCGGGGTGACATAACCGGCCTGAGCCGTACTTGAGGCAGCATATGCGAAGGCGCACATGATTGCAGAGAGTAGAGCCTTGGGTAATCTAGCTTTCATGTTATTATGGGTTGATAGGTCAGAATAGATAGAGGCAGAGTAATCCTCCTATTTGTGCAAGCATATCAAATTTTACGTGAGATGTACAGCATAATGGCAGTAATTTATAATAATAAATAATCAAGGAGCGTTAAACGATACATGAAGTGTTGAAAATACGCTGCTAAATGGAACCAACGGAGAGATTGCCAGAGGCCAGGTGATGCATCACATTCAAAAAAGGAATGAATGAGCGAACAGGAAAAGTTACAGTGAGTGGTGTTTGTGGTTTCACAAAAGAATCCAGACGTTCTTTTCAGGCAGCTGAGATGGTGTGTCTCCGGCCTCTTTTTGATGCTTGAATTTTGAAAAGTCGTCCGCGAAATGTGGTCGAAAGTGCAAAAAGTCGTCCGCGAAATGTGGTTGAAAATCCAAAAAGTCGTCCCACTTTTGCAAATTGCTATTGATAATGAATGTAAAGTGTGATAAGTTGGTTTTGGGGAGGAAATGCCATGAATAGATATGCCGAACAACAACTGCTGGAGTGGAAAAACAGCCTGATGAGGAAGCCTCTTCTCATCATGGGGGCGCGCCAGGTTGGAAAGACCTGGCTCATGCAGGAATTTGGCCGTAAGCATTACAAGGAGGTGGCATTTGTCAGTTTTGACAGTAACGAGAATATGCGTCTGGCTTTTTCGGGAGGCTACGATGTGCAGCGTCTGCTGCTGCTGATTCAGGCAGAGACCGGTTGCCAGCTGACACCCGGGGAAACGCTGATTATTTTTGATGAGATTCAGGAATGCCCGCAGGCGTTGACCTCTCTTAAATACTTCTGTGAAAACGCGAGAGAACACCATATCGTGGCTGCCGGTTCCTTACTGGGGCTGCAGGTGCACGAGGGTACCGGCTTCCCGGTAGGTAAGGTGGATATGATGAATCTCTACCCGATGACCTTCTGTGAATTTCTAGAGGCCATGGGGCAGAGAAATCTGGTGCAGCTTCTGGAATCCCGGGATTGGGAGCTGGTGAAGGTTTTTGCTTCCCGTTTTTCGGATTTGCTGAAGCAGTACTACTTTGTGGGTGGTATGCCGGAAGCTGTGGCCGCCTTTGTGCAGACAAAGAATTTTGCAGAGGTGCGCCGGGTACATCAGGCTCTGCTGGATGGCTATCGGCGGGATTTCACGAAGCATGCCCCTGCAGAGGTTGTTCCGCGTATATCGATGGTGTGGAACTCCATACCCGGTCAGCTCTCGCGTGAGAATAAGAAGTTCATCTGTAAGGATGTAGCCCCCGGTCTGAGAATGCGCGATGTTGAATACGCTCTGCAGTGGCTGGTGGATGCCGGTCTGGTGCATACGGTATCCCGTGTGACCAAACCTGCATTCCCTCCTGCTGCCTACCGCGACAGGGTGTTCAAACTCTTCTTCGTAGATGTAGGGCTGCTGGGAGCCATGGCCGACCTGCAGGCTAAGACTATTGTTGAAGGTAACGCTATTTTTACCGAGTTCAAGGGAGCCCTTGCGGAGCAGTATGTCCAGCAGCAGCTGCGGGCGGCGAATACTTGTGAGCTGTTCTACTGGTCATCGCATCAGTCCGATTGCGAAATTGATTTTGCTTTCGGCTGTGGAGCCGCTTTCGTTCCTGTGGAGGTGAAAGCGGAGATTAATCTGCAGGCCAAGAGCCTGATGACCTTCTGCCGTAAGCAGCAGGTGCCACTGGCACTGCGTGTGTCGATGTCCTCCTTTCAGATCAGTAATCCTCCTTCCGGTAAGGATGGTGGTACTTTCACTCTGGTGGATTTACCCCTCTACGGCATTGAACAGGCATATAACGTGTGCGAAGCGATACAGGGATGAGAAAGACCGCATATCTTATAGCTCTGCTGGTGCTGGGATGGATGGGGTATGTCCTCTGGCCGGAGGCGGAACCGCTCCTGCGTACGGATGTGGAGCCGCTGCAGCGGCGGCTGGTGCTGGACTGCGGCATCAGCAGCGCGCAGTGGCGTGCCCGTCAGAAGTATGATAACGGGTGGGGGCCTCCTGTGCAGGATAACTCTATCATCATCGCCGGGCTGGTGGAGGTGCCGGCGGTGGACGATATGTTTGCAGCGGTGGAAGATGCCCGGCCGGTAATGGTGAGTTTCGAGGGCGAGACATTTGCGGCACAGGAGAGCGCGGCCTTGCTGGCGCAGCTGAATGAACAGATGCAGGAACGCTGTGATAAAGAATTGAAACCGAGCAATCTGAAGCGATTTGCGTGGGCCAGGCATCGGAATCGGGTCTATATTGAGCTGGAATGCCGCTGAAATCAATATTCCTTGTCCTTCCCTTCCCAGCCGGGAAGGGATGATAAGCACCACGCACCTGCCCGGTGCAAGTGGTGGTGTATCGATGTATAATCCGAGGGGGGCTGGAATCAGTGCAAATCTGGTGTTATTGCCTCGTCAGGGGCAATGTTGCGTCAGAATGCGCAGCATGTCTGCCACCTGGGTGCAGCGGCGGAGCTGGTATTCCTGCTCCGGGGTGAAATCCGGGTAGCAGAAGGCGAGGTACTTCTTCATGCGGTTGCAGTGGCCTTTTTCTGTGCGTTTGTAGAGGAGAATCCGGCCGGTTTCTTCAATCAGAATGCTGTAATAGGCCAGCATTTCCTCATGGGTGGGGGGCGGCCCGCCCTTCAGCTGGCGGAAAAGATAGGGGTTGCGCACGGCGCCGCGACCCAGCATGAGGCCGGTGGCCCCCGTGGCGCGCAGGCAGTCGAGTGCCTGTTCCGGGGTGTTGAGGTCACCATTGGCAAGCACGGGGCAGGGCAGGGTGTTCACTGCCTGCTGCACGTACCGGAAATCCGGGGTGCCGCCGTACAACTGGCGACGGGTTCGCGCATGAATGCCCACTTCATCCGGCGCAGCTGCGGCGAGACATTCCAGAATACCGGGAAATTCCGCCTCTGCGTTCTCCCAGCCAAGCCGGCATTTCACACTGAATTGCCCGGCGGGAACACAGTCGCGCAATGCCATCAGAATGTCGCGGAACCGCGGGAGGTCGCGCAGAAGACCGGCGCCGGCACCGTGGCGGTTAACCAGGGGGGACGGGCAGCCGGCGTTCAGGTTGATGCCGGCAACTCCCGGGCGGTTCATGAGCATGTGGGCATCCCGCACCAGGGCATCGGCCTCGCTGCCGGCGAGCTGCGCCAGAATGGGCACGCCGGTTTCGTTTTCGTCGATGCAGCGCAGGTTGTGCTCCGCCAGGGCGCAGGTGGTGGAGGTGCTGCGGAAATAGGCGGTGATGAAGACATCCGGCAGGGAATTGATGCGCTTCAGGGTGCGCATGAAGGCCAGGTCAGTGACATCCTGCATGGGGGCCAGGATCAGTTTCATGCGCTTATGCTAACATGAGATGCCCCGGCTGGCAAGGGAATCATACGCTTGCCCGGAGGTAAATGTTTTCCTCATTATCGGAATGAGCTTGACAAAATGCCATTCTGCGTGCATAAATGCGAAAAGCCTGCGTGTACGGCTTATCTCTCGTATTAATCATCCGTCTTATGAAAGTAATCCTTCTCATATCTGCTGCCGCCGCTTTTGCGGTGACCTCATGTGTGAAATCGCCGAATGATCTTGCCCAGATGGCAACGGGCTATGCCTTTGCCCGCCCGAAAATCAAGGTGGATGTGGTTGATACGGTGAGCACCGGCCAGTGGGATGTTCCTGCCGGGCTGGATGGCCCCCGCCGTATTGTGATTGATACGGAACTGCAGCAGGCTCATTATTACATAGCAGGGCGCCGTGTGGGATGGAGCACTATTTCCTCCGGTAAGGCTGGCAAGGATACTCCCAAGGGTGTGTTCCCCATCATTTCCAAGGATGCCGACCATATTTCCTCCACCTATGGCAGCGTGGTGGATGCTGATGGCAATACCCTTATTGCGAATTATACGAAGGGAGAACCCATGCCCCCCGGCGGTATTTACAAGGGCGCCCCGATGACTAATGGCATGCAGCTGACCTGGGGCGGTATCTGGATGCACGAGGGTATGGTGACCTCTGCCCCGGAAAGCCATGGGTGCATCCGACTGCCCAAGCGTATGGCCAAGATTTTCTTTGATAACACTCCGGTGGGTACTCCGGTGGAGATTAAGTGATATGAGTATGAATTTCAGGTATCTGGCCCTGCTTCTGTTGGGTGGGGTGGCGTTCCTCGCTTCCTGCACCAGCCAGTCACACCCGGTGCTGATGGCCGAGCCGCAGGAGATGAGTTCGTATGAGAAATTCATCTACCACAGCAAGAGTTATCCCACGGTAATGGAAATGTATCTGGATGATGCGCTTCTGGAACGGGCTAACTCCAAGAGTGTTATTTATATATGCCTGGGGCAGCAGCGCGGGCGCCTGTATGTGGATAATCAGGTGGCCGCAGACTGGCCTGTATCCACCGGTGCTGATACGCACCCCACGCCCACGGGCCCGTACCGTGTGCGTTTCAAGGAAAAGGAGCATGCCTCCAATCGCTATGGCAAGATGTATAATGCCGCGGGGCGTTGTATAAACCGGAACGCAGATGTTTTTACAGAGCCGATTCCGGAGGGCGGGCGGTTTGAGGGCTCTCCCATGCCGAACTGGATGCGCCTGACCTCCGATGGCGTGGGGATGCACACGGGTAAGGTGGTGGCCGGCAAGCGATTGTCGCACGGCTGCATCCGCCTGCCGCATTCCGTTTCCACCATGTTGTTTGATATTGTGGAGTATGGCTCCCGGGTTATCATATCGGAGGATATTGAGCCCAATTATCCGGTGGCCTATATGATGGCTCAGCGCGAGATTGAGGCTGCGGAGGCTGAGCAGGCCGCCGCCGCAGCAGCAGCTGCTGCTGAGACTGATGCCGGAGAGACTGCCGGGGAATGATGAAACGCTTTCCCCTCCGGGGATTTCCCGGTATCGGCTTGACCCGGCAGCTTTCCGGGTGTAAAGTAGCGGCATGCAGAACAGAGAATTGCTTGAACGCTGCAGCAATGCAGCCGGGGTATCCGGGTTTGAGGATGATGTGCGCACCATCATTCGGGACGAGTTGCAGGATTGCTGTGATATAACCGATACCGTGGCCGGTAATATCGTTTGCCAGATGAAGGGAAGCGGGGAGGGCCCCGTGGTGGCGCTGCTGGCACACATGGATGAAATCGGCTTCATGGTGCAGGGGATTACGCCGGATGGTTTTCTGCTGATTGTGCCGCTGGGCGGCTGGTGGAACCACACGCTGCCCAGCCAGCGGGTGCTGGTGCACACGCGCGATGGCCGCCGTATTCCCGGGCAGATTGGCACGCGCCCGCCGCACCTGCTGCCGGAATCTCAGCGCAACCAGGTGATGGGCAATGATTCGCTGTTCATTGATATCGGCGCTTCCAGTGCTGAGGAAGTGGCTGCATGCGGTATCCGCATCGGCTGCGCGGTTACTCCGGATGTGGAGCTGCAGCCGCTGGAGATTCCTCACCGCTGGATGGGCAAGGCCTTTGATAACCGCGCCGGGGTGTATTGCATGGTTGAGGTGATGCGCCGCCTGGCCGGCGAGAAGCTGGACTGCACGCTGCAGGCTATCGGTACTGTGCAGGAGGAGGTGGGCACCCGCGGTGCCCGTGCTCTGGAGCAGACCCCTGACCTGGCCATCGTGCTCGAAGGGCCGCCTGCAGATGATACCTATGGCCAGAGCGCTATCTGCCGCCAGGGCGTGCTGGGCAAGGGGGTGCAGGTGCGCTTGTTTGACCCGACCAATATCACCCCTCCTGCGCTGGTTGATACTGTGCTGGAACTGGCCGAGAAAGAAGGAATTGCCTGCCAGCCCACCGTGCGCCGCACGGGCGGTACGGATGCCGCCGCTGCCTACCCGCACTGGTTCGGCTGCCCGGCTGTCGTGTTCGGTGTGCCGGTGCGCTACATTCATTCGCACAACGGTATTCTGGATGCCCGTGACCTGGAGTCCTGCATTGAACTGACATGTGCGCTGGTGCGCAGCGTGAGCAAATGAGCACAGCCCGCAGAGCTGAGTGGGTGGACTGTGCCCGCGCCCTGGCCATGTTCTTCATTGTCTGGCTGCATGCAAATGCTGCACCGGATGGGGTGGGCAAGGTGGTGGGTGGTGCGATTGCGCTTTTCTATCTGCTGGCCGGATATTTCCTGCCGGAGTCTGCCGGCAGGGTGATGGCACGTACCGGTCGCCTGGCGCTGGCCTGGGGACTCTGGTCGCTGCTGAGTGTGCTTTTCCTGCTGGTGGTGAAGCCGTACGTGGATATCAGCTGGCAGAGAGTGGTCGGATGGGGGGTAGCGGCGTACAATACGCCTCTGTGGTTTCTGAAGACACTGGTGGCTTACCAGCTGGTGGCTGCCGGACTGCTTGCACTGCGTCTTCTGCCGCGCTATGCCTGGGTGGCAGTGGTGTTTCTGGCGCTGTGCAGTTATACCACGGCTCCCTCGCAGCACTTGAGTGTGCGGTTTGATTATCTGTGGATTTTCCTGCTCGGTTTTGCGGCAAAGCAGGCACCGCTGGAGCTTGTGCGGGAGTACATGGTGCGGAATAAGTGGATTCTGCTGCTGGTCATTGTGGGGGCGTTTGTCCAGCCGGAGTGCCTGGAGGAATATGCTGAAGAGGCTGAGGTGTCCTGGCGGCATTGTAATCTGCCGCTGAAGAGTCTGGCCTTCATGGCCTCTTTTCTGCTGGCGGGGGTGCTGCTGGATAAATACCTGCCGCGGGTGGCAGGGGTGTTTTCCCGTTGCGGGCGGTGGATGTTCTTTATTTACGCCGGGCATTCGTATCTGCTTTCTCCGCTGTATCAATGGAAGATACCGCCGGTGCTGTGGAATGTGTGGGTGCCGCTGCTGGTGCTGCCGGTGATGGTGCTGCTGGGCAGGCTGCTTGCGCGGTGGTTTCCGCGGACCATGGCATGCCTGCTGGCGCAGCGCTGGATGTGAAAGCGGTTGACCTGTGCCTCAAAACAGGGTATGATATTTCCCGCATGTACGAGAATCTCTATTCCCTCATACAACAGTGTGGCACGATTGGTGTCACGTCTCACTTCCGCCCGGATGGCGATGCCATAGGCTCCACCCTGGCCCTCGGTCTGGCTCTGCAGGCCATGGGTAAGAAGGTTTATATGTGGAACGAGGACGGTGTGCCTGCCCGCTATGCCTTCCTGGAGGGGGTAGAGCAGATTGTGCCTGTGCCGGAGGAGGTGCCTGGCGATCTGGAGATGCTGATTTGTGTGGATACGGGCGACTGGAAGCGACTGGGTGACCGTACGCAGAAGATTTTTGCCGATTTTCCGCAGATTGTCAACATTGACCACCATGGCACGAACTCTCGCTATGGTCATGTGCATGTGATTGAGCCTGAGACGGCCGCTTGCGCCTATGTGCTGTTCAATGTGCTGAAATCCTGGGGGGTGCAGCTTACCAGGGCCATGGCTGATGCGCTGTATGTGGGCATCAGCACGGATACGGGGTCATTCCAGTATGGCAGCACTACTCCGGCGGTGATGCATGCTGCCGGTGAACTGTTGGCTGCCGGGGTGGATGTGGCGGATGTGAACCGCCGCGTATACCAGGAGGTGCCTTATTCCGCGCTGCTGATGCAGCGCGAGGTGCTCAACCACATGGTGGTGGAGTGTGAGGGGATGCTGGCGCATTATTCCATGCCTGCCGGCCGCAAGGCGGAGCTGGGCGTGGGGCTGGAGGATACCAAAGACCTGGTGGATGTGGTTCGCGTGCTCCAGGGGGTGCGTGTGGCGGTGATTTTCGAGGATCTGGATGACGGGCGTATCCGCGTTTCCCTGCGCAGTAAGGACCCGACCGTCAGCGTGGCGGCGGTGGCGGCCCGGTTCGGCGGCGGGGGTCATGCCATGGCCTCCGGCATCCGCATGGCCGGGCAATTGGAGGATTGCCGCGAGCGCGTGCTGAACGCTATCAGAAAGGAGCTGAACCATGAGTGAGGAAGCACCGAGTGGTGTGCTGCTGGTGGATAAGGACCCCGGCTTCACTTCGCACAATGCCGTGGCGCTGTGCCGCCGTATTCTGCAGACGAAGAAGGTGGGCCACTGCGGCACACTGGACCCCATGGCCACGGGGATGCTGATTGTGGTCATCGGCAAGGCCACCAAGATGCAGGATTTGCTGATGTGTGAGGACAAGGTGTACACCGCCACGATGAAGCTGGGGGTGGAGACCAACAGCCAGGATGCCGATGGCGAGGTGGTGGCTGAAAAACCGACCGATATGCTGACGGAGGAGGGTATCCGCGCGGCCTTTGAGCATTTCAACGGTGAGTTTGACCAGGTGCCGCCCATGTATTCGGCGGTCAAGATTAACGGCGTTCCCTGCTACAAGCTGGCTCGCAAGGGCAAGGAGGTGGAGCGCAAGGCCCGCCATGTGGCTGTGCTGGATTACGAGATTACCCGCATTGACCTGGCGGCTGCCGAGGTGGATTTCCGCGTGCATTGTACCAAGGGGTTCTATGTGCGCACCTATGCGCATGATATCGGCCAGTTTCTGGGCTGTGGTGCGCATCTGACGGCGCTGCGCCGTATTCGCAGCGGGCATTTTGATATTTCTGAAGCGGTGGATGTGCCCACGCTGAAGGCTGCGTCCCGCGAGGAGTTGCTGGCGCGTCTGCTGCCGGTGGAGAAAGTGCTGGCTGACCGGGCCTGAGAATGATGTTGATTCTGCATTCCATGGATGAACTTGCCGCCTTGCACCAGCCGGTGCATTGGGCCATGGGCTTTTTCGATGGGGTGCATCGCGGGCACCAGCAGGTGATTGCCTCGGCTGATATGCCCGGCAGCCTGCGGGGCGTGCTGACTTTTGCCACGCATCCGCTGGCAGTGCTGGCGCCGCAGAAGCAGCCGAAGCTGATTACTCCGGAAGCTGAGCAGAAGCGTGCCTTACTGGCAGAGATCGGGGTGCAGGTGCTGCTGGAGCTGCCTTTTACGGCAGAACTGGCCGCCATGGAGCCCAGGGTGTTTCTGGATGCCCTGCGGGCTGCGTGCCCGATGGCGGGTATCTCTGTGGGGCGTAACTGGCATTTCGGCAGGGGAGGCGTGGGTAATGCCGCCTTTGTGGAGCAGTATGCCGCAGAGCACGGGCTGCGCGCCTGTGTGCAGAATATGGCGGAGCATGAGGGTGAACGCATTTGTTCCTCCCGCATTCGCGAGGCGCTGGCGGCGGGAGAACTGTCGCTGGCTCAGGCGATGCTGGGGCATCCTTTCAGTATTGCGGCTGAGGTGGAGCAGGGGCAGAAACTGGCCCGCCGCCTGGGCTTCCCCACGGCGAATATGCGGGTGCATCCGCAGGTGGTGCTGCCGCCCGCCGGTGTTTATGAGGTGCAGACGCTGGTGGACGGCGTGTTGTGCCGCGGTATTGCGAATCTGGGCATACGGCCCACCATTGACGAAGCGCAGAAAGTGGTGCGTCTGGAGACTCATCTGCTGGCCTGGCAGGGGAATTTATACGGGCGCAGAATGCAGATGGAGTTGCTGCGATTTCTGCGCCCGGAAAAGAAGTTCGGCTCTGTGGATGAACTTCGCGCTCAGATTGAGGCGGATGTTCAGATGCTGTGATTCACGGCAAATTGCTCACCCAGTTTGTGGGAAGTGGCAATGGCGTTGGCGATGTAGGCGAGCCCGTTTTCCACGGCCTGTTCCAGCGGCTGGCCCTTGGCAAGGAAGGCGGTGATGGCGCTGGAAAGTGTGCAGCCGGTGCCGTGGGTGGAGATGCCCTCGGTGCGGGGGTGGGTCCAGCGCAGAGGGGGTTTGCCGGGCTGCACCAGGATATCGGTGCAGGTGCTGCCGCCCACATGCCCGCCCTTGGCCAGGATGGCGCAGTTGTAGCGGGCGCACAGTTTATCGGCGGCGGCCTCCAGTTCCTCTACGGTGGTGATGGGGGCGGTGCCGGCCAGCTTGGCGAGTTCATCGCCATTCGGTGTGAGCAGGGTGGTGCGGGGAATGAGCACTTCCTCGTATACGGCAATGGCTTCCTGCAGGATGAGGGCCTCGCCTGCCGTGGCAATCATGACCGGATCCACCACGATGGGGCCTGTGAAGTCCTTCAGCGCAGCAACGGTGGCTCGCACAATCTCCGGGGAGTAGAGCATGCCGGTCTTGATGGCCTTGACCGGGAAGCTGCGCAGGCAGATGCGGACCTGGTCTGCCACGAAAGCGGGCTCCATGGCTACGATGCCTTCCACCAGGCCGGGAACTTCGCTCACTACGCAGGTGACGGCGGTGAGGGGGTAGCACCCCAGGGCAAAGCCGGTCTTGAGGTCGGCTTGCAGCCCGGCACCGGCGGAGCAGTCGGACCCGGCAATGCTGATGTAGACAGGTGTTTCCATGGCTTAGCAGAAGGCTTTTTCGAGGGCTGCAGCGGCCTGGAGCAGGCGGGTCTCCTGGAAATGCGGTGCCAGCAGCTGGATGCCGACCGGGTGGGCACCTGCCTCCACGGGGCAGGGGATGGAGATGCCGGGCAGGCCGGACAGGTTGGCCGGAATGGTGTAGATGTCGGCCAGGTAGGTCTGCAGCGGGGTCATGCTGTCATCGTTCAGTTTCGGGGCGCTGGTGGGGGCCACCGGGCCGAGGATGAGGTCCACCTGCCCAAAGGCGGCGGCGAAGTCGCCGGCCACGAGGGAACGTACCTTCTGTGCCTTGGCGTAGTAGGCATCGTAGAAACCGCTGGAGAGCACGTAGGTGCCCAGGATGATGCGGCGCTTCACTTCTGAGCCGAAGCCGCTCTCGCGGGTCTTGCTGTAGAGGTCATCCAGACCATTGGTGCCGGCGGCGCGGTAGCCGTAGCGGATGCCGTCGAAGCGGGAAAGGTTGGAGGATGCCTCGGCGCAGGCGATGATGTAGTAGGCGGCTACCACGGCCTCGGCATGCGGCAGGGAGATTTCCACAATCTCCGCACCGAGATCGGTAAGCTTCTGCACGGCTTGCTGCAGGGCTGCAGCCACGGCGGGGCTGTTGCCGCTGGAGAGGTATTCTTTGGGCAGGCCGATGCGCATGCCCTTGATGCCCTTGCCGAGCCCGGCGGTGAAGTCCTCAGTAGCGGTGGTGGAGGAGGTGGAGTCCTTGGCATCGTGGCCGCAGATGGCGTTCAGAATGGTGGCGGCATCCTCCACGTTCTGGGTGATGGGGCCAATCTGGTCCAGCGAGGAGGCGAAGGCTACCAGACCGTAGCGGGATACTCGGCCGTATGTGGGCTTGATGCCGACCACGCCGCAGTGGGAGGCGGGTTGGCGGATGGAACCGCCGGTATCAGACCCCAGAGCAGCGATGGCCATGCCGCCAGCTACGGCGGCTGCCGAACCACTGGAGGAACCACCGGGAACATGGCCGGGGGCTGCGGGGTTCTGGGTTTCGCCGAATGCTGAGTTCTGGCCGTAGGAACCCATGGCGAATTCATCCATGTTGGTGCGGCCGAAGGGGATGGCACCGGCTGCGGTCAGTCTGGTGACGGCGGTGGCATCGTACGGAGAGACGAAGTTCTCCAGCATGCGGGAGGCACAGCGGGTGGGCTGCCCCAGCATGGCGATGTTATCCTTCACGGCAATGGGGATGCCGCCGAGCGGCTTGCTGAGGTCTGCCTTGGCGGCTGCGGCCAGAGCGGCCTCGGTGTCCCAGGAAAGGTAGGCGTTGATGGCGGGGTTGCGCTCTTCCATGGAGCGGGCAATTTCCTGCACCAGTTCGGTGGGGGAGATGGCGCCGCCAGTGAGCTGCTTGCGCCAGTGGGAGATGGTTCCGTTGAGCATATGCGGAATATGAAGAAAGGGGTTAGTGTGCGGATTCTACAACCTTGGGAACGCGGAACTGGCCGTCTTCCTGCGCAGGGGCATTGCTGAGGGCGGCCTCGTTGCTCAGGCTGGTGCCGGGGGTGTCCTCGCGCAGGGCGTCAAAGACGGGCAGCGGGTGGTACATGGGCTCCACTCCGGTGGTGTCCCACTGCTCCAGCTGGGCCACATAGGCCAGCACCTGGTTCAGGTCTTCGGAAAAACGGGCGGTTTCTTCCCCGGTGAGCTCCAGTTTAGCCAGCCGGGCGATGTAGGCGACATCGATAAGATTGTTTTCTGCCATGGCGGTGTGTGATCAGTGGTGAGAAAGCAGGTAAATGACGAGGTTGTAGAGCCCCCAGACGGATGCTGCCAGGAAAAGCAGGATGAAGATGTTTTCCATCAGAATGTTGCGGTGCTGCGGGGAAGCGCCGTTGATGGTGACCCGGTTGCGGTGCTGGCCGCGTCTCCGTTCCACGAGTTCATCGTTTGGCCCAAGTGTGTTTGCCGGATAGCGGCGCTGGTAGTCGCGGCGGGGAGACTGGTTGCCGCGCTCGCGCATGTAGCGGCGTTGCTCCAGTTCCCGGAGCCGGTCAAGGGAATGGTGGGAGTGAGGCATGTTCAGATATGAGAGATGAGGGTGCTGAGCCCCCAGGTGATGAGAAGCAGAAGGAAAAGGGGAAGATGGAAGAAGAGACCCTGGGCTGCTCTGCTGCGGAGGGTGGGCCAGTCGATACCCCTGCGCGGTTCTACCCCCGGCTTGTACCGGAATATCTCTGTGTGGCGGTAGCGCCCGGGGTGGGTGTAGGCTTCCTCAAAGTCATTGATGGCGCGATCCAGCTTGGGAAGTGCCTCGTTCAAACGCTCGTTGAAACCTTCTGTGCTCCAGGATTGCGGGCGCATGGCTGATAGTATCTGCAGATGGCGTTTCAGGCACTCGTTTATCTGCGCTATTTCTGCCTGTTCCCGCTCCATGGAGTCCAGTTCCTTATCCAGTCGCCGCACTGCGTTGTGCAGTTTCATGCCGATTTCGTTCAGACTGTCATTGAACAGGCTCTTGCGTTCTGTGCTCTCCTCCAGTTCCCGGCGTTGGGCTTCATAGTATTCTGCTTGCTGGCGCGCTTGCTCCACCTGCTGCCGCATCTGCTCCGGAGAATGCATCTCCCCATCTGCTATCCGTGGATTCAGTTCCATTTGTCGGTATGAGGGGGATTGTTTCATGAATGCCGGCGTTTTGTAATAAAGTTGTTTCGGAAAAATTAAAGGTTTCAGGTGCTTTTGTCAAGCTTATAGGTGGCAGCATGAGACACTGAACGGCAGAGACGACTGGCGACTCTGCCGTTTTTTAGTACGGGCGACGGGAATCGAACCCGTGTCTCATGCTTGGGAAGCACGCGTCCTACCATTGAACGACGCCCGCGTTGAAAGCGCGCAGATTCTAGCGTGCTTGAGTGATTCTGTCAAGTATAAATGAAAAAAATGTGCTGATGTGCGAAATTGTGCTTGATATGTGCCGTGGTATGTGCTACTTTACACCCGAGTTTGCGGGTATAGCTTAATGGTAAAGCTCCAGCCTTCCAAGCTGATCATGCGGGTTCGATTCCCGCTACCCGCTTAGCCTGTTCACAAGGGTGATACGCGTATGAAAAAAGTGCTTTGTGCGATTTTGTTCGCTGGCATTGTTGCCGGCCCGGTTTTTTCGGCAGAAACGGCTTCGAGCGTTGCTGTCATGGCGAAGGCTGGTTCCAAGGTTTCGATTGATAAGCTCAGTCTTGCTGTGTATGAAGTGGTTAAGGCTGAACCCAGTAAGGCTGTTGATGTGTTCTGCGCGGTGATGGCTCAGCGTGAGAAGTGGAGTGTGACGGATGCGTATGCTATTCTGCGCGCTGTTCTGCTTGCTGCTCCGGAACTGGAGGTTTCTTTTGTGCAGGCGGCTTCAGTTCATCAGGGTGGTGCTTATGACACCAGGGTGGTAGGTTCTTCTGGTTACCAGCTGCTGACCTCTCTGTATGCTATGCCGCAGGTGCAGGCTGTTGCAGATGCTGTTGTGCAGGGTGTGGTGGGGAGCTCGAAGATAATGCGCCCGACCCGCGTAGGTGTTCCTCAGAAGGTGCTGGATGCCTATGCTTATCCTACAACGCCTGCTCCGGTGGATCCTGAGTACCCCGTTACTCCGACTCCTCCGCCTACATCATCGAATAACTGATAGAGTGGTTGTATAAACATATAGAGAATTATGAGATCGTTTTTCCTGAAATCATTGCTGCTGAGCTCTGTTGCAGCTGTAAGTGCAAACGCTTTATCGCTGTATGATACGGCCCCTGCGGTGGGTATGCCGCAGTCTCACGCCATCAAGTACCATGTAAATGGTAACTTTGGCTATGATACCAACGTGGATTCCAAAGCCTCTGGCAATGAGGATGCCAGTTTGTATGTGAATGCCGGGTTTGGTGCAACTTTTGCAGATTTTGAGTCTGTTGATAAGATTTCATATAACTTCAATCTGGGTGCTACCCGTTATCTCTCCGGGTCTACGGACAGAGAGATGTATTCCGATTGCCACCTCTCTGCAAGTATTACGCACGCGCTGAATGCCCGTTCTACTTATTCTGCCAATCTGAATGTCTCGTACAGCCCTGAGCCTGATTACGCCAATGGTATTTCGGCTTCTCACTGGCAGGGTGACTGCCTGAACTGGGGCTTCAGCAATTCGTACAGCCAGTCGCTGGATAGCCGCCTGAGCTGGAACATGAGCGCCAGCTACAGTGGTAACTTGTACAGCGAATCGGAGTATCAGAACGATGACCGCCAGTACCTGAATGTGAGTTTTGGCTACACTTACCGCGCTTCTGAGCTGCTGAGTTACGATGCGAGCGTTTCGTATCGTTATGATATGCGAAACAAGGGTTATGATTCCAATAACCTGACGATAAGTGCCGGTTTCAGCCGTTCCCTGGATCCTGTTTCCAGCTTTACCGGTAGAATTGGTCTGCAGACAAAGCAGGTGCATAATGATACCATTCTGTCTCCCAACTTCAACCTGGGCTACAACCGCAGGCTTGCAGAGGGGCTCAGCATTAACAGCTACCTGACCCTCTCGAACGAGAACGTGGATACCTACCGCGGTGTCGGGATGAATTACCTCTCGGATATGACCTGGCGTCTGGGTTTCAGCGCCAATTACACGCTGTCTCCTGATGTATCTTTCTCCTTTGGCATATCGGTGATGCGTGCTCAGTATACCAAGGGTACGGGGCGTCTGGATGATGAAACCAACACGACCATTAACCCGTCTATTGGTATGAGTTATCGCTTTACTGAGCAGTTAACAGGTAATATCAATTACCAGTATACCTTGTATGATACAGACCGTTCTGGGAGGGATGGGTATACCCGCCACAATATATCTGGTGGTCTTAGCTACAATTTCTAAACATTCTTCTTCAACCAGGGAGGTGATGTTGTGACATCGCCTCCCGTTTTTTACACTTTTCACATAGCAGATATGGATAAGGACGCGAGTTTCTCGAAACAGACAGAAGCAATTTTGCACGCTCAGGATTACCTGCAAGTGCTGCGCAGTAGATGGAAGACAATCTTGCTTGTCTTCCTGCTTGTGTTTGTAAGTAGTGCTGTCGTTACAAAGATGATGACGCCTAAGTACATGAGCGGTATGACTTTTGAAATCAAACAGCCCCGTGACTTGATTAACGTGGCTGTTGGTGGTGAAGGGAACCCGATTGCCGCTATGGCTGATGGCGCTGCCTACATGCAGACCCAGTTCGAAATCCTTGTATCACAGCAGAACCTGATTGCTGTTGCGAACAAACTGGATTTGCCGAATGAGTGGCAGATGGACGAGACCGCGGCTGCCGGGTCGCTCATGGGTATGATTCGCGTAATGCCGCGTAAGAATACGAACCTGGTTGATATTTCTGTAACCTCCAATGACCCCCGTGTTTCTCAGCGCGTGTGCCAGGCCGTGGTCGATTGCTACAAGGAACTGCGCGAGGAGAAGGAGAACGCCGTTATTAACGAGGCAATCAACAAGCGATATGAGGTGCTGCGCTCCCGACAGGATGAGTTGGAACGCAAGGCTGATGTGGTGCGTCAGTATATTCGCTCCGGCAAATATATTCAAGGCATGTGGAGTGACAATGGCCATGGGGTGCCTATGTCGACCGGCGCAGAGGAGCAGACGCTGCAGCAATTGAATTCCTCCCGCTTGTCGGTGGAGACTGAAATTGCTCAGATGACGGTGCATATCAGCAAGCTGCAGGATCTGAAGGATGCTGAGCTGTTGAGCTATGTAACCCGCACAGGGCTGCTGACTGCTGAATCCTATTGCTCTGCCAAGGTGCGCGAATTGAATAACCGGTTCACCGAGGAGGAGAATAGCCGTGCCCAGATGCTGCTGAGCGGTTATGGCCCCAAGCATCCGAATGTACTTCGTCTCGATGAGCAGCATAAGACCACGCGCGAGCAGCTTTATGAGGAGCTTGTGGGAATGCGCGATGCCATGGTGGATCAGCTGGATGTCAAGAAGTCCGAGCTGAAGGATGTGGAGCAGCGTTATGTGCAGGCTCGTGACCGTCTGCGCGATAAGACCCTGGAGGACCAGAAGGTAAAGAATGCTCTGCAGGAGTATGCGGCTGAAAAAGCCCGTTACGATAAGCTGGAAAATGACTATATTGCGGATAAGATGCGACTGATGGCTCCGCGTACAAGCGTGGAGGTGTATAGTCGTCCCGGTCTGCCTGGTGCTCCCAGCAGCCCCAATTACCGCCTGAATCTTATTGTTGGTGCGGTGATTGGTCTGCTTGCCGGTATTGTTCTGGCCTTTGTGGGTAACTACTTTGATACATCCATCAAGACACTGGAGGATGCAGAGCGCAGCCTGGGCCTGCCGGTGCTGGGTGTGATTCCTCAGGATGCCGGCCTGCTGATTCTGCAGGGTGGGGATAGCCCGGATGCCGAGGCGTACCGCATTCTTCGCACGAACATTGAACTGAAGAAGGATTTGTTCAAGGCAACTACCATTACGGTGGTATCTGCCAACGCCGGTGAGGGTAAGACAACCACTCTGAGTAATCTTGCTTTTGTGTTTGCTCAGGCTGGGTACAGCACTCTGATGGTGGATGCTGACTTGCGCCGCCCGCGTCTGGCACGTTATGCTGAGCTGAAGAGCAAGGTGGGTCTTTCGTCCTATCTTTCTGAAGGCCTTGAGCTGAAGGATGTGGTGTTCCAGACTGGCCATGAGAATCTGTACATGCTTCCGAGTGGGCCGATTCCTACGGACCCCAGTGGTCTGATTGGCTCTCACCGCATGCAGGGGCTTATCAATGAGGTTTCCCGCCGATTTGATATTGTGCTGATTGACTCCCCCCCTGTGCTGGGTGTAAGTGATGCCTCTCTGCTTGTGAGCCGTGCAGATGCCACGCTGCTGGTGCTGCAGCCCCGTAAGATGCCGATTAAGGCCCTGTTGCGCACCAAGACCCTTATTCAGAATGCTGGTGGGCAGATTATGGGGCTTGTCATGAATAATGTGGATATCAGCGGTGACACGCAGTACCAGTATTATACAACTTACTACTCGTATTATGCCAAGGATACGAATCGCCAGGAGCTTAAGCCTACTGAGCGACGTGAGAAGAAGGAGAAATATGAGGACGCTGTTGCTCTTGATAAGGGAGAGGACCTGTATTAATGTATTAATATGAAATATCTGAATATGAAACAAATGTTGCTTGCTGTGCTGAGTCTGCTGGTGCTTCCGCTTTTTGCGCAGGATGCTGCGACGGAGCCGCGAGCTGCCAAGGGTGGTTCTGTGACGGTGCAGTTTAAGAATATTCCCAGTGAGGATGTCAATAACGTCAGCGGTGATTACGTTGTGAGCCGTGAGGATGGCACGATTTCCATGCCGTATTTGTCTGGCCGTGTTAGTGTGGTCGGTCTGACGGCACGTCAG
This sequence comes from Akkermansia sp., assembly GCA_045657815.1. Taxonomy (GTDB): domain Bacteria; phylum Verrucomicrobiota; class Verrucomicrobiia; order Verrucomicrobiales; family Akkermansiaceae; genus Akkermansia. The sequence goes on along the minus strand of JAZOTV010000092.1, from coordinate 6,607 downwards.
GTCGAGAATAAGCTGCGTTCTCTGTATCTGGCGCAGGAAATCTATTCGGATCCGATTATTATGGCAAATGTCGGGCCGAAGGGTGAGTCTCCTATTGATGCTCGTTATGTACAGGTGACCGGCTATGTAGCAGGTAAGAAGAATCTGCCGTACCGAGAGGGTATGACTCTGATTCAGGCGCTTATTGATTGCGGTGATATTACGGATTTTGGTTCACGCAAGATTCAGGTGACACGTGGCAAGGTGATTCGCACATATGACTATTTCAGTGCGAGAGATCGTGCTATCAAACTGTTGCCGAACGATTCCATTTTTGTGCCCCGCAGACCTCCTTTTGAAGGTCGTCCGGATAAGATTGGACCGTAAGCCTGATGCGCTTTTTTTCAACAGCTCCGGCATTTTGCCGGAGCTTGTTTTTATTTTTATAGCAGGTAGATGATGAAGGGGGGGCGCCGCCAGCGATTGTTGCTACTGAGTGTCGGCTATGGGCAGGGACACCACTCTGCTGCTGCGGCTGTGGCAGAGCATTATGCGGCGCATGGCTGGGATACCAGGGTGGATGATGTGTGCGCGCTGGCTCAGCCCGGGTTATTCAGGTTGACCCAGTGTTTTTATGATTTCTGCGTACGCCGCGCCCCCTGGCTTTGGGGGGTGACTTATTCCTTGACTGATACTGCGGATTGGGGGGCGCTGGTGCGGCGTTTTCCATTCAGACGGAGTCTTGCGTGCCTGCTTGAGCTGCTGGGAGATTACGAACCGGATCTGGTGATATGCACGTATCCGCTCTTTGCGTATATGCTGGATGAATTACAGCGCCGGGGTGCTGCTGTTCCTCCCTATGCGGTTCTGGTGACAGATGCACTTGAAATCAGCCGTCCGTGGATGCGTTCCCGCTGTTCTCTGGTGTTGCTGCCGGATGATGTTTCGGTTGCCATGGTTATGGAACGTTACGCGCTTAACAAGAATGGTGCTGTGGCAACGGGTTTCCCGGTGCGTTCATCCTTTGTTCCCTGTGCTGACAGGGTGAAACCTGGCGGGGAGTGCCTGCGAATGGTGTATGGCGCTTATCGGCAGACCGGGGGTGTAGTGGCAGATATTGCTGCGCTTCTGGAGGCATTTCCGCAATTATTTCTTACGGTAATAGCTGGGCGACGGGCGAATTTGCTCCGTCGGCGGTTCTGCGAATACTGCTCTGCCGGCAGGCTGGAGGTGCTGGAATCTACAACTCAGATGCATGAGTTGCTGGCTGGAAGCCATTTTTACGTTGGTAAGGCCGGGGCGGCCACAGTGTTTGAATGTTACGCTGTGAATGTTCCGGTTCTGGTCAATTTCATGTTGCCGGGGCAGGAAAGAGGAAATCTGGACTTGCTGTTGATGGATGGTGCAGGTTACCATATTGAGTCAACGGAGCATCTGGTGGCCACTGTCAGGGGGCTGCTGCAGAATGATGCGGACGGATGGAAGAAGATGAGCGATGCCATGCGACGGGCCGAACGTTCCCAAGGGGCTTTGCGTGTGTATCAGACAGTAAAGGATAAATTAGGTATATGAGGACAGGTGCGTGTTTGCTGATAGATAATTCCAATACCCGTACTAAATTTGCCCTTGCGATGGGCGGAAAGGTGAGTGAATTACGGGTGCTGCCTACTGGAGAGCTGAGCATGGAGAGTATATGCCAGCTGCTTGCCGGTTGGTGTTTTGAGCAGGTGTGCTGTAGTTCTGTGGTCCCACAGGCGCTTGAAATTATTAAAGATGCGCTGAAGGATTATCCCCTCCGCGTGGTGCATGCTGGTATTGACTGCGGGGTTGATTTCTCTACCTATGCAGGAGCGGCCACTTTAGGTGCGGACCGCGTGGTGAATGCGCTGGCTGCTGTAAGGCTTGTGGAGCTGCCTCTTGTCGCTGTTGATATGGGGACTGCTACCACCTTTGAGGTAGTGGTGCAGGGAGAGGGTGGGCCTCGCTTTGCTGGTGGTATTATTACGCCGGGATTTCAATCCTTCGCCGCTTGCTTGCCCTCCTGTACTGCTCAGTTGCCAGAGGTAATCCGGGACACCGGCGCACCTTTTATCGGCAGAGATACGCGCGAGGCTATGTCTGCCGGGGTGGTGACCGGCTATGCCGGGATGCTGGATTCGCTGCTTGAAGGAATTGAAAAAGAATTGGGTAAGGCGGTGAATATAGTGCTGACGGGTGGTGATGCGGCATTTTTTGCGCCCTTGCTGCGTCATTCTTCATTATTGGTGCCGGATCTTACTATTCAAGGGCTTGCGATAGCGGCCGGGGTACGCTGATTGCCCTTTTTTTGCTTTTTGGGGCATACTTCAATTTTTTTTGTTGCAAGAACGCCCGGAACGCGCTAGAATGAAAGCACCTAAAATCTGTCACAAACTTATGTCCGACAATATCGAATCCCAGGTAAAAGAAATCATCGCTGCTCAGCTCAGCGTTGATCCCGAAAAAGTGACCTCCGATGCTAAGTTCATCGAAGATCTTGGTGCTGACTCCCTCGACACCGTCGAACTCGTGATGGCTTTCGAGGATAAGTTCTCCGTAGAAGTGCCCGACGAAGACGCTGAGAAGCTCAAGTCTGTGGCCGATGTGGTGGCTTACATCAACGCCAACAAGGCCTGATCAGCCCGGTAGCTTTTTCGATAACGGGCGGTTCCTCCGTATCAGGGGGGCCGCCCTTTGCTTTCCTGTATGAACCGGAGTTCCATTGAATATGCCATGCGCCATACTCGGGTGCTTTATGTGCCTGACCGGCGTATCGATTCATTTGGGGATACACGGTTTAATTTCCGGCTCATAACAGAGCCTATGGATGAGGTCGGGGTGTGCCGCATCCGCAGCGGCTGGGTGGAGGCTGCTCGTCCCCGTATTTTGCGACCTGCTGATTTGCGCGGGATTGAGACCGAGGGTTTCGGTGCAGACGCTGCCCGGTTCTTTGAATGGATGGAGTCGCAGGGTGCTCGCATGCAGGCTTTGTTTCAGTATGGTTTTCGATTCGGACGTTCTGATGTGCAGGAGGAACTGGTGCATGATTCTCTGCCGGAGGTGGAGGACCGCGTGGTGAAGAATGCCTTGTCATCGGGTGATCCGTTCAGGGCGGTTATTGCCGGGGTGGATGATGCCTGGGAGGTGTCTCTGCTCAGTTTTATGTTGGAAATGATTCAGCAATCTCATGAAATTAATTTCTTTGATTATCGTCGTCGCGGGCTTATTTAGCCAGAGTCTGCCGCTTCTTGCTGCTGATAATTATTCTCTCTGGCCCCGGCGGCCGGATGAGTTGGAGCAGGCACGCCAGCTGATGAGTGAGCAGAAAGGCGGGGAGGCTGTGCTGTTGCTGCAGCCGTATGTGGCGGATGAGGGAATCGCCGGCCGGGAGGCACGGCAGATATGCGGGCGGGTGAATGTGCCGCGTTATCTTTCACGTATGCATCCGGGTGCTGCAGTGTATACCGTGCGCAAGGGGGATAACATGGCGCGCATAGCGGCTACTCAGAAATGCCCGCAGGATGTTATCATGATGCTCAATGGTATTGTGCAGCCATCGGCCCTGCAGGTGGGGCAGAAGCTTGTTGTGGTGCCCATGCGGTTGAGAATGGAAATCCGCCCCTTGCAGCGTGAGGTGTCGGTGTGGGATGGTGACCAGCTTGTGGCGGATTATCCGCTGCTGGGGATGGATGAAATTTCTGCAGAACGCCGCAAGACTGCTCAGGTTAAGGTGTCCGCGCGTGAGGGGTACTTGAATGGCATGGCAGTGCCACAACGCTCTCCGCAGTTTCCGGCATCTGAGCGTGTGCTGGTTTTGTCGAATGGTATGAGCCTGGTGGGCGGCTCCAATGGACGCGGTGGTACGCTGCTCCGCATGGAGCAGAAGGATCTGAATGAACTGGCTATGATGCTGGATTGTGGTAATGAAGTGAAGGTGATTTACCCGGAACGCTGAGCCGTGGCTGTAAAAGCTGCGTATGTAGCGAAAAATATGCTTTCCAAGCGGATTCTGGTCTGGTACAATTCATGCGCCTGATGCGGAGTCTGGAATATATACTCCCCCCATAACCAATTAACTGAATAGATATCATGAACAACGAGTCTACATGCAAGTCCACGTCTGAAGCTATAATGATGACCGGGGCCGAGGCCCTTGTCCAAAGCCTAGTGCGCGAGGGTGTGGATGTTGTATTTGCGTATCCCGGTGGTGCCAGTATGCCCATTCACCAGGCGCTGAGCCATGAGCCTTCCATTCGCACTATTCTTCCGCGCCATGAGCAGGGTGGCGCCTTTGCTGCCGAAGGTTATGGCCGAGTTACCGGTAAGGTAGGTGTTTGTATGTCTACCTCTGGTCCCGGTGCCACGAATCTGATTACCGGTATCGCAGATGCCATGCTTGATTCTATTCCCATGGTGGCTATTACAGCCCAGGTAGGCAGCGGCTTGATTGGTACCTCGGCGTTCCAGGAAACGGACGTGTTCGGTATGACTGCTCCCATCGTGAAGCATAGCTACCTGGTAACCCAGCTGGAGGATATTCCCCGTATTGTGCGTGAGGCTTTCCATGTGGCCCGCACGGGGCGTCCCGGTCCTGTGTTGATTGATATTCCTAAGAATTTCCAGGAAGGTAAGTTTGTGCCTGACTTTGATGCCCCCATGGATTTGCCCGGGTATCAGCCGGAGATTGAGCTCAACACCGCCGCTCTGGATGAAGTGCTGCCGCTGATTCTTTCTGCCAGGCGCCCCGCTATTTACGCCGGTGGCGGCGTGGTAATTTCCAACGCAGCTGAGCAGCTGCGTGAGTTTGCCGAGCGTACCCAGATTCCCGTGGCTACCACGCTCATGGGTGTGGGTGCCATGCCGGAAAATCACCCCCTTTCCGTACGCTGGCTGGGCATGCACGGTGCTGTGTATGCCAACAACACCGTGAACGAGGCGGATGTGGTCATTGCTATTGGTGCCCGTTTTGATGACCGCGTCACCGGCGCTGTGCGTACCTTCTGCGAGCATGCCCGCATCATCCATATCGATTATGATGCCGCAGAGCTTAACAAGAACAAGAAGGTGGACTTTGCTGTGCGTGCCGATGCCGGCGCTGCTCTTGCCTACCTGAACGCTAAGCTCGAGGCTATGGGTATGGCTCCCCGCGAATACGCCGTGTCCAACCGCCCGGAGTGGTTCGGAATCATCGAAGCCTGGAAGAAGCAGTACCCGCTTACCTATGTGAAGAACGAGCGCGAGATTGCTCCTCAGCAGGCTATCGAGGAACTCTACAACCAGCTCAAGGGTGAGGATGCCATCATCTGCACCGGCGTGGGCCAGCACCAGATGTTCGCTGCCCAGTTCTACAAGTTCAACCAGCCTCGCCGTCTGTCCACCTCCGGTGGTCTCGGCTCTATGGGCTATGGCCTGCCGGCCGCCATGGGCGCTCACATGGCTTACCCGGATAAGCCCGTGGTGAATATCGACGGCGACGGCTCCTTCCTCATGAACGTGCAGGAACTGGCCACTATCCATGTGGAGAAGATGCCTATCAAGTGCATCATCCTGGATAATCAGCACCTCGGCATGGTGGTGCAGTGGGAGGACCTGAAGTACGATTCCAACCGCGCGCAGACCTTCCTTGCTGACCCTGCAGATGAGTATGACCGTACTCACCGCACCGAGGATATCCTTTACCCGAATTTCCCTGTCCTCTGCGCCGGTTTCGGTGTGAAGTGTGAGCGCGTGGTGGATCCTGCGGATCTTCCCGGTGCTATTAAGCGTATGCTGGAGTCCAAGGAGGCCTATGTGCTGGATGTGATGGTGCCGTACGATGTGCACGTGCTGCCCATGATTCCTGGTGGTATGGGTTATCGTGATGTGTTGCTGGAGCGTATTGCCGGCGATGGCAAGGGACGCAAGGCTTCAGACCTTGGGAAGGAGATTCCTTCCGCTCTCTGATTGTTTTTTTTGCCGGGGCCGCGTGCTGAGCAGCTGCATGCGGCCCCGTGCGTATATTCTGACTTGTTTACATTGATATGCCAAACGCCATTGTCAAGAATGTGCTCATCTGTATCATTCTTGTAATTTTGTGTGTTGTTGTTGGTGCTGAGGCTGCTGAGGATCGCAAGACTGCACTGGGTATCATTATTGCCCTGGTTGGTGTTGTGTTCATGGTTTGGATCGGGCCTCGCTGTTGGGTAATCCTCTACCTGGGGCCCCCGCTGCTTGCGCTGATGCCTATGCCCGGCAAACTGGCTGAGCTTCCGATATCCTTTTTGCTGGGCTCGCTCGTGTTGGGGTATTGGATAGTCATGCGTGTGATGGGCTATGTGCGCTTCCAATGGCGGTCACTATGGGGAATGGACTTCCTGGTTCTCATTGTTGCGCTGTACATGGTGCACTCATTTTACCTGCATCCTGTATCCATGGCAATATTTGGCTGGGAGTCTGACTATGTGGGTGGTAAGGAGTATGGATGGTGCCTGGCGGCCACCTTGTACTATATAGCCATCAGTAGTATCCCTTGTACATATCAGCAGCTGAGTGGTGCGCTGAAGTGGGGTATTCGTTTGAGCCTCGGGGTTTGTTTGCTTGCCATAGCTATGCCGCTGCTGGGGATACGCGG